>JASLGD010000626.1 GCA_030150305.1 Caldimonas sp.
GCCGTGACGGCGGCGCGCGTGCAAGAACGTCGTTGCCTTCGACAAGGGTCCTTCGGTCGGGCCGCTTCGGCGCCGCCCCGGCACGCCGTCGTCATTCGATCCGGCACGCCTCTTCGAACGGCAGCCGCGGGCTGCGCGCGAACAGCTTCGAGCGGTCGCCGTGGCCGAGGTTGCAGATGAAGTTCGTGCGGACCGTCGTGCCGGCCCAGAACGCGGCGTCGATCTTGGCGTGGTCGAAGCCGCTCATCGGGCCGCAGTCGAGCCCGATCGCGCGCGCCGCGAGGAGGAAGTAGCCGCCCTGCAGGCTGGCGTTGCGAAACGCCGTCGCCTCGATGTGCGCCGGCTTGCCGACGAACCACGACTTCGCGTCGGCGTGCGGGAAGAGGAATGGCAGCTTCTCGTAGAACGCGTAGTCGATGCCGAGCACCGCGGTGACCGGCGCCGACTGCGTCTTGGCGACATTGCCCGGCGACACGCACGCGAGCAGCTTTTCCTTCGCCGCCGGCGAGCGGACGAAGACGATCCGCGCCGGCGACGAATTCGCCGACGTCGGGCCCCACTTCATCAGCGCGTAGATCCGCCGCAGCTCGTCGTCGGAGACCGGCTCGGCGGTGAAGCCGTTGTGCGTGCGGGCGTCGTCGAAGAGCTGCTCGGTGGTGATGTCCATGGCGATGCGTGGCTAGCGGGTCGCCCGATTGTCGCGAGCCGGCGCGGTCTTCGCTCGCGACGACGCGGCGGCGTCGTCGCCTTGCGACAATCGGCGCGTGTTCGCTCCGAGCCCGACCGACGTCCGCCGCTTCTTCGTCGACGCCCGCCGCAAGCGCGACGAGCGGCTGCCGCTGACGCCGCTCGAGGCGATCGCCGCCGACTGGATCGCCGAGCACCCCGAGTACCGCGCCGACCTCGCCGACGCCGACGCCGCCGCGGCAGCGTCGTATCCGGCCGACGGCGGCCGCGAGAACCCGTTCCTGCACCTGTCGATGCACCTGTCGATCAGCGAGCAGGTTTCAATCGACCAGCCGCGCGGCATCCGCGCCGCGGTCGAGACGCTCGCGGCACGCCTCGGCTCGCTGCACGCCGCGCAGCACGAGGCGATGGAGTGCCTCGGGCGCATGCTCTGGGAGGCGCAACGCGGCGCCAAGGCGCCCGACGGCGACGCCTACGTCGAGTGCGTGCGCCGGCGCGCGGCGGGCTGACCCAGCGGACCCGCTCACGGCTCGGCGGTGCGACGTTCGTCGCGCGCCGTACGCCAGACGTCGCGCGCCGAGTCGGCGTTGAGGATCGCGATGCCGATGCCGACGACGAGATCGGGCCAGGCGTTGCCGACCGCTGCCGTCAGCGCACCGGCGGCGACGATCGCGACGTTGGCGAGCGCGTCGTTGCGCGCCGACAGGAACGCCGCGCGCGAGAGGCTGCCGGCGTGGCCGCGAACGCGCGCGAGCAGGAGCGCGCACGTCAGGTTGACGGCGAGCGCGCCGAGGCCGGTCGCGCCGAGCAGGATCGGATCCGGCGCGACCGGCAGCTGCAGCTTCTGCCACGTTGTCGCCACCGTCGCGACCCCGGGGACGAGCAGGATCAGCGCGAGCGCCATGCCGAGCGCGGCGCGGCGGCGCGGCGGCCAGCCGAGCGCGACGGCGATCAGCGTGTTGATCGACGCGTCCTCGAGGAAGTCGACGCTGTCGGCGAAGAGCGAGACCGAGCCGATCGCGCGCGCGACCGCGAACTCGATGCCGAAGTAGGCGAGGTTGAGGAGCGCGACCGCGACGACGGTGCGCCGCAGCGCTGTCGTGGCCATCGGCGTGCGCCGATGCTAGGGCCGGCGCCGCGCCGGCGCGAGCCCTGTCATCGCGTGAACCGGCACTAGCTGCCGACGAGCCCCTGGCGGATCGCGTAGACCGTCATCTCCGAGTTGTTCGCGAGGCCGAGCTTCTCGAGGACGCGCGCGCGATACACGCTCACCGTCTTCGGGCTCAGCATCAGCTCGTCGGCGATGTCGGAAAGGCGCTTGCCCGACGCGATCATGACGAGCGTCTGCATCTCCCGGTCGGAGAGCTTGTCGTGCGCGTTCTCGAGCGCCGGCGTCGTCAGGCTCTCGACGAGCATCTGCGCGATTTCGGGGGTCACGTACTTGCGGCCCTGCGCGACGGTGCGCACCGCGCTCACGATCAGCGCCGGGTCGCCGCCCTTGTTGACGTAGCCGAACGCGCCGGCGCGCAGCGCCCGGATCGCGTACTGGTCCTCCGGGTACATCGAGACGACGAGGACGCGCATCGCGGTGCCTTCGTCCTTCAGCGCGTGCAGGACGTCGAGGCCGCTCCTGCCCGGCAGGTTGATGTCGAGGACGAGCACGTCGGCGGTTTTCTCGCGCAGCAGCCCGCGCAGCTCGCCGTAGTCGCCCGCCTCGCCGACGACCTCGATGTCGGCGGCGTCGGAGAGCGTGTCGCGGATGCCGCGCCGGATGAGGGCGTGGTCGTCGCAGAGGATGACGCGGATCATGTCAGTGTCCCGGGAATGCGGTCAGCCAGGCGCCGGGGCGCCCCACGCGCGGCCGCGCCCCTCGGAGGCAGCGAACGAAGCGACCGCCCGGGCTTCATACATCCGCCCACTGGCTGGGGTCGTACGACTTGTCCGGCGGCGCGGGAACGTACGCGCTCTCGGGCGTGTCGAGCGGCACCGAGAGGATCAGCGTCGTGCCGTGCGGTCCGCTCGAGAGGTCGATCCAGCCGCCGACCGTCGTCGCGCGCTCCTGCAGCCCGCGGATGCCGAACGAGCGCGCCTTGGCGAGGTCCTCCTGGCTGACGCCGCGGCCGTTGTCGGTGATCTCGAGCGAGAGCACGCCGCCGGCGAGCGAGAGGTCGATCTGCACGCGCGTCGCCTGCGCGTGCTTGCTGATGTTCGTCAGCGCCTCCTGCGCGGTGCGGTAGGCGACGAGCGGAACGCCCTGCGGCAGCTCGAGCGGCTGCTTGGGCAGCCGCAGGTGGCAGACGACGCCGCTCCTGCGCTCGAAGCGCAGTGCGATCCAGTGCAGCGCCGCGACGAGTCCCTGCTCGAGGATCGCCGGCCTCAGGTTGTGCATGATCCGCTGGCTCGCCTCGACCGCGTGCGACACCGTCTCGAGCGCCGACTGCACGCGCGACACCACCTGCGGCGAGCTCGAGTGCCGCGCGATCCACGCGAGGTCGAACTTGAGCGCGGTGAGCGAGCCGCCGACGTCGTCGTGGATCTCGCGCGCGATCGCCGCGCGCTCGTGCTCGACGCTCGTCTGCAGGTGCTGCGCGAGCTCGTGCAGGCGCTCCTTCGACGCGATCAGGTCGCGGTCGGCCTTGATGCGCGCGCGCCGCGTCTCGGCGGCGTCGATCGCGTGCAGCAGCGCCGGGACGAGGCGCGCGAGGTTGCTCTTCTGCAGGTAGTCGTTGGCGCCGTTGCGCATCGCCTCGACCGCGGTGTCGTCGCCGATCTCGCCCGAGACGAGGATGAACGGGATCTCGCGCATGCTCGCCTTCAGCAGCTCGAGCGCGACGAGCCCGGAGAAGCCCGGCAGGTTGTAATCGGAGACGACCGCGTCCCAGGGCTCGTCGAGCGCCTCGAGAAACGCGATCTCGGTGTCGATCCGCCGCGCCTGCACGTTCATCCCGCCGCGCAGCAGATGCGCGACGAGCACCTCGTGGTCGGGCTCCGAATCCTCGAGATGAAGGATGCGATAGACGCGGTCGCGGGCCGGCGCGGACATAGCGGCGCAGTATGCCGACTGGAAACCGCTCGTCGCCTCTCGCGCCGGCCGTGTATTCCGGCGCAATGACAAACCTCACGAACGCGGCTCGGTTGCGACCCGCTCCTGCGGTGACGGTGTGTTCGGTGCACCGAGCGTGACGCGGCCGCCGGGTGACCGGTTCCGCTCCATGTCCCCCGGGCCTCTGCGCGTCGCGCGACGTGCCGGGCATCGCGGTGGGGTGGCTGGGTGGAGCGGAAGTATTAGGAGGAGGACCGGCCGTTCAGGCCAGGTCCGGGGGACATGGAGCGGAACCCAGCCACCCCGCCGCGATGCCGCGCTCGATGGTCGCAACTCGACGGACTCAATGGCAGCAACTCGACGGTTCCGACCCGATGGTGCGACTCGATGGTCGCGGCTCGATGGTCGCGACTCGATGATGCGAGTCGGAAGCGAAACTCGCGTCGCTACAGATCCGCAGCCTGCCGAAGCGTCTGCACGACCGGTCGACGCAGAACCTCGCGCAGCCCCCACCAGCCCGCGGCGAGCGCCAGCAGCGCGCCGGCGACGGCGCCGGCGAGCGGGACGATCGGCGACGGGTTCCAGCTGAACTCGAAGACCCAGCGCGCCAGCGCCCAGCTGACGGCGACCGCGGCGATCGACGCGAGCAGGCCGGCGAGCGCGCCGACGCCGAGCAGCTCGGCGCGCTGCACCTGCGAGAGCAGCCGTGCGCTCGCGCCGAGCGCGCGCATGACGGCGAACTCGCGCGCGCGCGACTCGCGGGTCGCGCTCACGGCGGCGAAGAGCACGACGAGGCCGGCAGCGAGCGTGAAGCCGAACAGGAACTCGACCGCGCGGACGACCTGGTCGAGGACGCGCTGCACCTGCGCGATCGACGCCGAGACGTCGATCGACGTGATGTTCGGGAAGTCGCGGCTGATCGCGTTGTCGAAGCCCGGCGTCTCGGGCGCGCGGTACGCGGCGATGTAGCTCACCGGCGCGTCGACCATCGCTGCGGTCGGGAAGAGGACGAAGAAGTTGACGCGCATCGACGACCAGTCGACCTTGCGCAGGCTCGTGATGCGACCGTCGACCATCGTGCCGCCGAGATCGAAGCGCAGCGTCTGGCCGAGCCTGAGGCCGAGCGTCTCGGCGAGCCCCTCCTCGACGCTGATGCCGCCCTGCTCGTCGTTTTTCCAGCGACCCGCAGAGACGTGGTTGTGCGCCGGCAGGCTTGCGCTGTGGCTGAGGTTGAACTCGCGGTCGACGAGCCGTCGCGCGCGCGGATCGGCGAAGTCGTCGGGGCCGATCGGCTTGCCGTCGATCGCGACCAGGCGGCCGCGGATCATCGGGAACCAGTCGTAGCGCGTCACCCCGAACGAGCGGATCCTGTCCTGGAACGCATCGGCCTGCGGCGGCTGGATGTTGATGACGAAGCGGTTCGGCGCGTCCTTCGGCGTCGCCTGCCGCCAGCTCGCGACGAGGTCGGTGCGCAAGAGCGCGAGCAGCACGAGCGCGAGCAACCCGACCGCGAGCGCCGAGACCTGCAGCACCGCGAACGCCGGCCGCGCAGCGAGCTGGCGCGTCGCGAGGATCAGCCAGCGCGGCGCGCGCGCGTCGGGAACCGCGCTGCGCAAGACGGCGAGCGCGAGCCACGACAGCAGCGCGAACACGATCACCGCGCCGGCAAAGCCGCCGACCGCGATGAGCCCGAGCTTGACGTCGCTCGCGACGGCGAGCAGCAGCGCGGCGAAGCCGAGTGCGCCGGCGCCGAGGACGGCGAGCGACGCGGGCTTGAGCGCGCCGACGTCGCGCCGGATCACGCGCAGCGGCGGCACGCGCGCGAGCTGCAGCACCGGCGGCACGCCGAAGCCGAACAGCAGCGTGAAGCCGACGCCGATGCCGAACAGCGCCGGCCACGCGCCGGCGGGCGGCAGCACCGCGTCGACGAGGCCCGCGAGCAGCCAGACGAAGACGTGGTGGACGGCGAAGCCGATCGCCAGGCCGCCGACGCTCGCGACGACGCCGACGAGCGCGAACTCGACGAGGTACTGCAGCGCGATCGTCCGCTGCGGCAGCCCGAGCACGCGCAGCATCGCGCAGTCGTCGAGGTGGCGGTCGGCGAAGTCGCGCGACGCGATGCCGACCGCGACCGCGGCGAGCAGCGCCGCGAGCAGCGCGACGAGGTTGAGGAACTTCTCGGCGCGGTCGAGCGTCTGCCGCATCTCCGGCCGGCCGGTGGCGAGCGACTCGATCCGCAGCCCGCGCAGGTTCTTGGCCTTGATCTCGTTCTCGGCCCAGGCAACGAACTGGCCGACGGCGGCATCGCGGCCGGCGGGCGCTGCCACCGCGAGGCGGTACGAGATGCGGCTCGCCGGCTGCACGAGGCCGGTCGCGGGCAGGTCGGCGTCGTTCAGCATCACCCGCGGCGCCAGGCTCGCGAAGCCGGTGCCGCGGTCGGGCTCGATGACGATGACGCGCGCGATCTTCAGGCGCGCGTCGCCGAGGAGAAGCGAATCGCCGCTGCGCAGGCCGAGCGAATCGAGCACCGCCGCATCGACCCACACCGTCCCCGGCGCCGGGCCGGCGGCGATCTCGACCTCGCCTTCGCCGGCGCCGCCACGCACGCGCAGCTTGCCGCGCAGCGGATACGCATCGCTCACCGCCTTGACGCTGACGAGCCGCGTCGCGCCGCCCTGCGCGTCGGGCGCGCGACCCATGCTCGGAAAGTTCGCCGCAGTCGCGGTGACGAGGCCGAGCGCGCGCGCCTTGGCGATGAAGTCGGCCGGCGGCGGCTGGTCGCTCGCGACGATCGCGTCGCCGCCGAGCAGCTGGCGCGCGTCGCGTGCGAGGCCGGCGTTGATGCGATCGGCGAAGAAGCGGACCGCCGTCAGCGCAGCGACGGCGAGCATCACGGCGACGACGAGCAGGCGCAGCTCGCCGGCGCGAAAGTCGCGCGCGAGCTGGCGACGGCCGAGCTGCCATGCCGAAGGCGTGCGGTGTGCGGGTGCGTTCGTCATGGATGCGGTCGGTGGACGGTACACGAGTCGCGAACGCTGCGTGCAACGAGGTTGAATCGCTCGGCGCCGATGCGGTGGTCCAATGCCACATGGACACCTTGCCTTCGCTCTTCGTCTCGCACGGCTCGCCGATGATCGCGCTCGAGCCGGGCGCCGCCGGCGCGTTCATGCAGCGCCTCGGGCCCGCGATCGACGCGACGTTCGGCCGCCCGAAGGCGATCGTCACCGTCTCGGCGCACACCGCGGCGCGCGTTCCGGTCGTCCTCGCCGCGCCCCGCCACGAGGCGATCTACGACTTCGGCGGCTTCGATCCGAAGCTGCGCACGCTGCGCTACGACGCCGCCGGCGACCCGGCGCTCGCGGCGCGCATCGTCGAGCTGATCCGCGCCGCCGGAATTCGCGCCGAGCGCGTCGACGAAGGCGGCCTCGACCACGGCGCGTGGACGGCGCTGCGCTTCCTCTATCCGCGCGCCGACATCCCGATCGTGCCGCTCGCGTTCGTGCCGAGCGACCCGCCGGCGGCGCAGTTCGCGCTCGGCGAGGCGATCGCGCCGCTCGCGCGCGACGGCGTCCTCGTCGTCGGCAGCGGCAGCATCACGCACAACCTGCGGCGGCTCTTCGTGCACGGCCTCAGGCCGCCGACCGACCAGCCCGAGGCGAACGACAACGCCGAATTCCGCCACTGGATCGCGGCGCGCTCGACCGCGCGCGACTGGGACGCGCTCTTCGCGTATCGGCAACGCGCGCCGCACGCGGTCGAGATGCACCCGACCGACGAGCACCTGCTGCCGTGGTACGTCGCCGCCGGCGTCGGCGGCCGCACGTCGGCGCCGGTGCGGATCCACGACAGCGCGACGATGGGCAGCCTCGGCATGGACGCGTATGCGTTCGGCGCCAGCGCTGCGCGCCTCGCCGACGCGGTCGCGCGCGGCGAGCCGCAACCGGCCTGAGCGGGCGCGCCGTCGCTCGCGTCAGCGCGCCTTCGGCACGCTGCCGACGACGCCTTCGACGAGCCAGTCCATCGTCTTGATCTGCGCATCGTCGAGCGCGCCGCGCGCCAGACGAAGCGTGCCGGCGTTGTCGCGCAGCGGCGCGGCGAACGGAAGGAGCTTGCCGGCGACGATCGCAGCGCGCTTGGCCGCGAGCTCCGAACGAATTTCGGCCGGCACCGTGGGCGCGATCGCGTCGAGGTCGACCATGCCGCTCGCGATGCCGCCCCAGACCGGCGTCGGCTGCCAGGTGCCGTCGAGCACGCTCCGCGCGACGCGCGCGTAGAAGCCGCCCCAGCGGTGGACGATCGCGACGAGCTGCGCGTCGGGAGCGAACGCGCGCATGTCGCTCGGATACGCGACGACGCGAACGCCGCGGCGCGCGAAGTTCGCCTGCGCCGTCTGCGCGACCGCGGTCGACGCGCTGTGGTGGGTGAGGACGTCGGCGCCCTGGTCGATCAGCGCCTGCGCGGCGTCGCGCTCCTTCGCCGGGTCGAACCACGTGTTCAGCCAGACGACGCGCACCGTTGCCCGCGGATTGGCAGCGCGCATGCCGAGCGCGAACGCGTCGATGCCCTCGACGACCTCGGGCACCGGAAAGCCGGCGACGTAGCCGGCGACGCCGCTTTTGCTCGTCTTGCCGGCGAGCCAACCGGCGAGCCAGCGCGCCTC
>JASLGD010000028.1 GCA_030150305.1 Caldimonas sp.
GGATCGGTGCTGGCAGTGATCGAGACCGAAGGCGCCGACCGTGCTGACCAACCAGTCGACGACAGCAAGGACGAACGGCCGCTGTCCTCGACGGGCTCCGCCGCGCGATCCGCGCCCGCCGTCTCGATCACCGCCAGCACCGACCCGATCGGCACCTGGTCGCCGACTTCGCCTGCAAGCTCGAGCACCTTGCCGGCGACCGGCGATTCCATCTCGACCGTTGCCTTGTCAGTCATCATGTCGGCGATCTGCTGGTCCTCGGCGATCGTGTCGCCGACCTTCACGTGCCAGGCGACGATCTCGGCTTCGGCAATGCCTTCGCCGATGTCCGGCAGCTTGAATTCGAAGCGGGCCATCAGTCCTCCAGCGCCTTCTTGATCGCCGTCCCGATGCGGACCGGCCCCGGGAAATAGGCCCATTCGAGCGCGTGCGGGTAGGGGGTGTCGAAGCCGGTCGCGCGCTGCACCGGCGCCTCCAGGTGATAAAAGCAGCGCTCCTGCACCAGCGCCGCAAGCTCCGCGCCGAACCCGTTCGTCCGTGTGGCTTCGTGGACGATGACGCAGCGGCCGGTCTTCGCCACGGACGCCTCGATGGTCTCGATATCCAACGGGACAATCGAGCGAAGATCGATGACCTCGGCGTCGACACCCATTTCCTTCACGGTCGCGAGCGCCACATGGACCATCGTACCGTAGGCGATGACGGTGAGCGCCTCGCCCTCGCGGGCCACCGCGGCCTTGCCGAGCGGGATCTTGTAATAGCCCTCCGGAACCTCCGACGCGGGATGCTTGGCCCAGGGCGTGATCGGCCGGTCGAAGAAGCCGTCGAAGGGGCCATTATAGATGCGCTTGGGCTCAAAGAAGAGAACGGGGTCGTCATCTTCGATCGCTGCGATCAGCAGTCCCTTGGCGTCGTAAGGCGTCGACGGGATGACGGTCTTCACGCCCGCCACGTGGGCGAACAAGGCCTCCGTCGACTGGCTGTGCGTCTGGCCGCCGAAGATGCCGCCGCCATAGGGTGAACGGATCACCATCGGGACGAACCATTCGCCGGCCGTCCGGTAGCGGATGCGCGCGGCTTCGGAGACGATCTGGTCGTACGCCGGGTAGATGTAGTCGGCGAACTGGATCTCGGCGACGGGTCTCAAGCCATAAACCGCCATGCCGATGGCGCTGGCGACGATGCCGTTCTCGGCGATCGGCGTATCGAACACGCGCGACTTGCCGTATTTCTTCTGCAGGCCCTCGGTGACGCGAAAGACGCCGCCGAAATAGCCGACGTCCTCGCCCATCACGACGATATTGTCGTCGCGCTGCATCATTACGTCGTGGGCGCTGTTGAGCGCCTGGATCATGTTCATGACGGCCATCGGCGCTTCGCCTCCAACTCGTCGACCATCTGCTGCTGCTGCTCTTTCAAATGCCAGGGCATCTCTTCGTAGACGTCGTCGAACATCGTCCGCACGTCTTGGGGGAAGTCGATGCTTGAGGTTACCAGCGTGCCCTTGCGCTCGGCCTCGCGCTGCGCTGTGCGGACCTCCGCGGAGACTTCTTCCTGCAGCGCGTGATGGCGCTCGTCGTCCCACTCGCCCAAGCTGACGAGGTGCGCCTTCAGGCGCTCGATTGGGTCGCCGAGCGGCCACGCCTTGGCCTCGGCGGCGGCGCGGTAGCCGGTGGGATCGTCGGAGGTCGAATGACCCTCGGCACGATAGGTGAAGAACTCGACCAGTGTCGGACCATTGTTCGACCGCGCCCGCTCTCCCGCCCAGCTCACCGCCGCATAGACCGCCAGGGCGTCATTTCCGTCAACGCGCAGCCCGGCCATGCCATAACCTTGAGCGCGCGAAGCGAAGGTGGCCTTCTCGCCCCCGGCGATCCCGGAGAAGCTAGAGATCGCCCACTGGTTGTTGACGATCGCCAGGATCACGGGCGCATTGTAGACGGTTGCGAAGGTCATGGCGGCGTGGAAATCGCCTTCAGCGGTCGCGCCTTCCCCGCTCCATGCCATCGCAATCCGGTTATCGCCCTTGATCGCACTGCCCATTGCCCAGCCGACCGCCTGGGGGAACTGCGTCTCGAGGTTGCCGGAGATGGAGAAGAAGCCGTGCGCCTTCTCTGAATACATGACCGGCAGCTGGCGCCCTTTGAGCTTGTCGCCGCGGTTCGAGTAGATCTGGCACATCATCTCGACCATCGGATAGCCGCGCGAGATGAGCAGACCCTGCTGACGATATCTCTGGAAATGCATGTCGTCGCGCGCCGAGGCGGCAGCGGCGGCGACGGCAATCGCCTCTTCGCCGGTGCACTTCATGTAGAAGCTGGTCTTCCCCTGACGCTGAGCGCGGTACATGCGATCATCGAAGATGCGCACCGTGACCATGTCGCGCAGCATCTTGCGCAGCGTGTCCGGGTCGAGCTTCGGGTCCCACGGACCGACCGCCTCGCCCTTCTCGTCGAGCACTCTGATGAGCGTTGTGGTGAGGGGATGTGTCTCCGGAGCGGGAGCCAGTGCATCGGGCCGCGGCGCACTTCCCGCAGCGGGGATGTTCAATCCGGAGAAATCGGGGGTGTCGCCGGGGCGGAATGGCGGCTCCGGAACGTGCAGCGCAAGCGCCGGAGCGTTTCTGCGAAGGCTTGGGTCCTTGTCACTCATAACCTGGGGCAGCGCTTAAACTCGACT
>JASLGD010000052.1 GCA_030150305.1 Caldimonas sp.
GCCGCAGCCGGATGACCGGCTCTATCAGCTTTCGTCGGTCGATCAGGTGTTCGAGCGCGCGACGGCGATGATCGAGCGGGCGAAGGAGATCGTGCTGTTCGACCTGTTCCCGGAGCCTTTCCGACGGCTGGAAGGCGCGCTCGCACGCGCGGCGACCCAGGGCGTGACCGTAGCCGGCCTCCTCTACGACCGGGCGGTGCAACCGCCGTATCTCGCGCTGCACTCGTCACGATCCCAGTTCGTGCTCGAACGCTGGCCCGGGGTGCAGATGAACGTCGTGGCCGATGCATCCGAGCACTTGATCGCGCTCCTGAGCCGCGACGCGCGATCGGTACGGCGGGCGGTGTGGAGCGATAGCGACTATCTCGCGTGTGTCGAACATTCCTCGCGAGCGAGCGAGCTGCGCGCGGAGGCGTCGACGTCCGCCGAACGCAAGGCCGTTTCAACGCTCAACCTTCTGACGTCCTATCCGCCGGGACTTCGCAAGCTCATCGGCCCCCGCGAGGGGCGCAACATCGATGCGGCATAGGCGCCAGAACCCCATCCTTGGAGAGGCTTGCATGATCCGCACCTCGACGCTCGCGCTCGCCATCGCGCTGTCGGCCGGCGCCACGCGCGCCGACGAGCTGTCCGGTCTCGTCGATCGCTACGTCGCCTGGCGAGGCGGCCCGGCGTTCGAGCATCTCCAGACAATCCATGAGAGCGGGGCGGTCGAGGCCTCAGGCCTTCACGGCAAGGTGGAGATCTGGTCGAGCCACACGGCCCAGCGCATCGACATCGACCTCGGCGTCCTCAAGCAGACCCAGGCGATCGCACCGCCGCCGGAGCCGTCTTGGGACACCAGCCCCAGCGGCCAGGTCGAGACGATGCCCGGAGCGGGCGCCGAGGCCCAGCGCCACGGGCTTGCGCTCGAATTCGCCGACGCCTTCAGGGGGCGTGGCGGCGCCAAGGCGACGCCGCTGGGCGCCGAGCAGCGTGATGGCGTGAGCTCGTCGGTGGTGCGTCCGAATATCGGGGGCCCCGACACCTATGACGCCTTTATCGATTCGGCGACTGGCGCGCTCGACGGCTTCCGCATCACCGAGGATCGCCAGACGCGTTTCGAGCGACTGGGCGACTGGCGTCTCGTAGACGGCGTTCGCATGCCGTTCGAGGACAAGGTGACGACCGGCGCCCCCGGCGGCGATCAATCGACCCACGCCGAGGCGATAGAGCTGAACCATCCCTTCCCCGACGCGCTCCTCGCGCGGCCGGGCGACGTCCACAAGGCGACGTTCAGCGACGGCGCGTCTTCGACCGGCTGGATCCCCTTCGAGTTCTTTGGGGGCGCGCGCATCTTCATCCCGGCGAAGGTGAACGGCCATGACATCGTCGTGCTGCTCGACAGCGGTGCGCAGTCCTCGGTCATAGACAAAGGGCTCGCCCAATCGATCGGCCTCAAACCCAAAGGCGAAGCCAACCTCCAGGGCTCGGGGGGCGACGAGACGGCCGGCATCGTCGACGGCGTGACCGTTGAGGTCGGCGCCCTCAAGCTCAGCAACCTCACCGTCATTTCGATCGACCTCCAGTCCCACGCGAGGGAGCTCGGTCATGCTCTCCCCTTCGTGCTCGGCGACGAACTCTTCCGGGAGCTCGCTGTCGACATCGACATCGCCAACCGGCGCATCGCCTTCAGCGACCCGGCGCGCATCACGCGGCCGCAGGGCGCCGCGGAACTTCCGCTCGTGACGATCATCGGCCTTCGCTCGATTCCCGTTTCGGTTGATGGCGCTGCGCCCGTGCAATTCGAGTTCGATCTCGGCAGCAACTCACCGCTGATGGTGTTTCCCTCCTACGCCAAAGCGCACGGATTGCCCGACGGCCCCACGTCTCAGAGATTCAGCGGCGGCGCCGGCGGCATGCATTCGCAAACGATCGCGAGCCTCGGCAAGCTGGAGCTCGGCGGCGTCGCCTTCACCAACGTGCCGACGCTGTTCCCGCCGGACACGGTCTCGAGCGTCAACTCAGACCTCATATCCGGCAACGTGGGCCTCCCGATCTTCAGCCGCTTTCATCTCGTGATCGACTACGCGCACGACCGGATCTGGATGACGCCTGAGCCACAAGCGAACGCGCCCTTCCCGAAGGACCGCATGGGGCTCCGCCTGCTGCCCAAGGACGGCGCCTTCGAGGTCGGTTTCGTTTCGCCCGGCAGCCCAGCCGACAAGGCGGCCCTGAAAGCTGGCGACCGCATCCGCTCGATCAACCACAAGCCGCCCTCGGCGTGGCCTCACGACGCGCTGACCAAACTGGGCGAGGAAGCCGCAGGCACGCGCGTGGAGCTGACGATGGCGGACGGAAAGGTCCGCCGGCTGACGCTCAAGGACTATTTCTGACGCCCGACTTTGGCGAGCGAGCCGGCGACGCGGACCGTGGCCAAGATGCACTCGCGCGCGGCATGCCTTCACTCAGGTGGGACCACGCTCTAGTTGCCCGGGCGTCGCGCATATCGCGCGACGCCC
>JASLGD010000067.1 GCA_030150305.1 Caldimonas sp.
CAGCAGGTTCAGGAAGGGGTCTTGTAAGAGCTGCCCTTTGTTGCTCACGTTCATGCTCCGTGATGTGTTCTGGAGCGAAGGACCTTATCACACGGATATCGGGGCAATGCGGCGTAAGGCCATGCTTCACCGGCCCTTCTCCACGAACGGATTGCGCCCGGAGCGCATCTCGATCTTCAGCGGCGTTCCGACGAGCTTGAAGTGGGCGCGAAAGCGCCCTTCGAGGAAGCGCTTGTAAGCGTCGGTCACGTGCTCGAGCGAGTTGCCGTGGATGACGATCACCGGCGGCTTGCTGCCGCCCTGGTGCGCGTAGCGCAGCTTGGGGCGGAACGTGCCGGCGCGCTTGGGCGCCTGGTGGAGCACCGCCTCCTGCAACAGCCGCGTCAGCACCGGAGTGGGGAGCTTGCGCGTCGCCGAAGCGTGCGCCTCGGCGATCGCCTTCCAGACCGCGGCGAAGCCCTGACGGCGCGCCGCCGAGATCGTCAGCACGGTCGCGAAGCGCAGGAACGGCAGCCGCTGCTCGATCGAGCGCTGCACGACCTCGCGCTGGTAGGCGTCGACCGCGTCCCACTTGTTGACCGCGACGACGACGGCGCGGCCGCTCTCGACGACGTAGCCGGCGATGTGGGCGTCCTGGTCGGTGACGCCTTGCGTCGCGTCGAGCAGCAGCAGCACGACGTCGGCCTCGGCGATCGCCTGCAGCGTCTTGACGACCGAGAACTTCTCGACCGCCTCGAACACCTTGCCGCGTCGTCGCAACCCTGCGGTGTCGATCAGGTCGAAGCGCTGGCCGGCGCGGGTGAACGGAACGACGATCGCGTCGCGCGTCGTCCCGGGCTGGTCGAAGGCGACCAGCCGTTCCTCGCCGAGCCAGGCGTTGATGAGCGTCGACTTGCCGACGTTCGGTCGGCCCGCGACGGCGATCCGGATCGGCGCGTCGGCCGCCTCGGCGGCGTCCTCCCCTTCGTCGCCTGCGGGCCCGGCATCGACACCTGCCGCTGCCAGCGCCGCTTCGGCAAGCGCGCCGACGCCCTGCCCGTGCGCTGCCGAGATCGGATGCGGCTCGCCGAGGCCGAGCTCGTAGAACTCGGCGATGAGCGCCGAGTCGGACATTCCCTCCGCCTTGTTCGCCGCCACGACGACGCGCTTGCCGGCGCCGCGCAGGTAGCGCGCGATGTCGTGGTCGTGCGCGGAGACGCCGGCGCGCACGTCGACGACGAAGACGACGGCGTCCGCCTCGGCGACGGCCTGCTCGGCCTGCCGCGCCATCAGGCGGACGATCCCGGTCGGATGCTCGGGGACGAAGCCGCCGGTGTCGACGACGATGAAGTCGTGGCCGCCGACGCGGGCATCGCCGTAGTGGCGGTCGCGCGTCAAGCCGGCGAAGTCGGCGACGATCGCGTCGCGCGTCTTCGTCAGCCGATTGAAGAGCGTCGACTTGCCGACGTTCGGCCTGCCGACGAGCGCGATGACGGGCTTCATCGCCGGTCGCGGCGGCTGGGCCGGGTCAGGCCGGACGGAACGCGAACACGCCGCCGTCGCGCGTGACGACGACGAGGACGTCGCGAACCGCGACCGGCGGCACCAGGACCGGGCTGCCGTCGGTCGCGACGCGGGCCTGCGATTCGCCCTTGGCGCGCGACAGCCAGTGCAGCGTGCCGTCGTAGTCGCCGAACACGACCGATTGCGCGATCGCCGCCGGCGCGCCGAGACGGCGGAACATCAGCGATTCGTTGGTCCACAGGATGTCGCCGGTCGACGTCTTCCACGACGTCATGCGGTCGGACGCGTCGGCGCCGAAGAGCTGCTCGGCGTCGCCGGCGATCGCGTCGGTGCCGCCGACGGTCTTGGTCCACGCGACGTTGCCGAGCTGCGCGTCGACGCAGCCGACCGCCGCCTGGAACGAGCGCGCGCAGACGAGGTCGCCGATGCGCACGACCGGGCCGACGAGATCGGCGAGCCGCTCGACCTCGTTGGCGCCGCGCGGCGAGCCGAGCGGAACTTCCCAGCGCAGCATCGACGTGTTCGGATCGATGCCCGCCATGCGCGGCCCCTGGCCGACGACGAGCGTGTCCTTGAACGCGGTGACGACTCCGGTCTGCCGCAGCGTCAGCGCATCGCCCGGCCGCGCCACCTGCCACAGCTTGAGGCCGTCGGCAGCGTCGAACGCGTGCACCGAGCGATCGACGGCGAGGACGAAGATGCGGCCGCCGGCGACCAGCGGCGCGGTCGCGACGCGAACGCCGAGCGGCTTCGACCAGCGCACCTTGGCGCCTTCGAGCGCGACGAGGTTGCCGTCGCGCGTGACCACCGCGGCGACGGTGCCGTCGCTGCCGACGCCCGCCGAGATTCCGCCGCCGACGCTCGTCCGCCAGATCGTGCGACCGGTCTCGGCCTCGAGGGCGGTGACCGTGCCGTCGCTCGCCGCGAGCGTCAGCGTCGTGCCGTTGACGGCGACGGTGAGCGGGAACTCGACCTTGCCGACGCTCTGCCGCCAGACCGGGCGCACCGCGATCGGCGCGGCGATCGGCTCGAGATCCTTGGGCTTGGGACGATCGGGCGCGAACGGGTTCCAGGAGGACAAGGTCGAGCAGCCGCTGGCGAGCAGCGCGACGAGCAGCGCGACGAGCGGAGCGCGCGCGCGCCGCAGGGCGCGCGCGAGCGGAGCGCCGGTCACCTGGCGGCCTCGGCGCCGCTCGCTGCGCTCGCCGAGGGCTGGACGCCGAGCAGGTTGAGCTTGGCCTCGACGAGGCGGCGATAGTCGAGCTTCGGGTCCATCGCCGTCCACGCCTTCAGGTACGCGGCCTGCGCCTCGGCGCTCTTGCCCTGCGCGAGCAGCACGTCGCCGCGGCGATCGGCGGCGAGGGCGACGAACTCCGGGTTCTTGATCTCGTCGAGCTGCTTGAGCGCCTCGTCGTACTTCGCGGTGTCGAGCAGCAGCCCGGCGAGGCGCAGCCGTGCGATCGCCGTCAGGCCGTCGTCGCTGCCGTGGTCGGCGACCCAGGCGAGGCTCGTCTTGGCGGCGTCGTACTGCCCCTTCTCGGAGGCGACCCGCGCCGCCACGAGGCCGGCCTGGTCGGTGAACGTCGAGCGCGGATAGCGCGACTGCATGTCGGCGAAGATGCGGGTCGCGCGCTCGGCGTCGACGGCCTGCGCGGCCTTCTCGATCTCGTCGTAGAGCGCACCGGCCTTCGCGCTCTGGTCACGCTGGTACAGGTTCCAGCCGTTCCACGCCGCGTAGGCGCCGAGGACGACGACGAGGACCCACGAGATGAAGTTGCCGTACTGCTTCCAGAACGCCTTCAGCTGGTCGAGCTGTTCCTGCTCTTCGAGGTCGAGATGGCTGGCCATTGGGGGGATGTGAGACGAGCCCGCGATTATGAAGGCCGGGCCGAGGCGCTCTTCAGTCGCTCGGCGAGCTGCTCGAGCTCGCGCAGCGACGGCGACGTCTGCGGCGTCGCGTCGCTGTGCAGGTCCTTGACGCCGACCGCGCCGCGCGCGAGCTCGTCGGCGCCGAAGACGAGCGCGAAGCGCGCGCCGCTCGCGTTGGCGCGCTTGAACTGCGCCTTCATGCTCGCGCGGCCTTCGCTGCCCGGCGAATACATCGTCACCGCGATGCCGAGGCGGCGCAGCGCGTCGCACGTCGTCATCGCGACCGGCAACGCGTCGTCGGTCTGCACGATCGCGTAGGCATCGGGCGCCGCGGCCGGCATCGCGACGCCCACGGCCTCGAGCAGCAGCAGCATGCGCTCGATGCCCATGCCCCAGCCGACCGCGGGCGTGCGCTTGCCGCCGAGCTGCTCGAAGAGGCCGTCGTAGCGGCCGCCGCCGCAGACCGTGCCCTGGGCGCCGAGCCGGTCGGTGACCCACTCGAAGACAGTGAGGTTGTAGTAGTCCATGCCGCGGACGAGCCGCGGATTGATGCGGTATTCGAGCCCGGCGGCGTCGAGGATCGTGCGCACGGCGTCGAAGTGCGCGAGCGAGTCGGTGCCGAGGAAGTCGATCAGCTTCGGCGCGCTTTCGATGACCGCCTGCAGCGCCGGGTTCTTGCTGTCGAGGACGCGCAGCGGGTTGGTGTGGAGGCGACGCCTGGAGTCGGCGTCGAGCGCGTCGGCGCTTTTCTCGAGGTGCGCGATCAGCGCGGCGCGGTGGGCGCTCCGCTCCGCCGGCTGGCCGAGGCTGTTCAGCTCGAGGCGGACGTCGCTGCCGACCGCGAGGCCGAGATCGACGAGGAGCGCGCGGCACATCAGGATCTGCTCGGCGTCGACGTCGGGCCCGGAGTGGCCGAGCGCCTCGACGTCGATCTGGTGGAACTGCCGGTAGCGGCCCTTCTGCGGCCGCTCGTGGCGAAAGGCGACGATCTCGCTCCAGACGCGCAGCGGCCCGTTGTACAGCGCGTTGTGCTCGATCATCGCGCGCACGATGCCGGCGGTCGCCTCGGGACGCAGCGTCAGCTTGTCGCCGTTCATCGCGTCCTCGAACGAGTACATCTCCTTCTCGACGATGTCGGTCGCCTCGCCGATGCCGCGCACGAAGAGCGCGGTCGGCTCGACGACGGGAGTGCGCACGTTGAGGTAGCCGTGGCGGCGCATCAACGCACGCACCTTGTCCTCGAACCACTCCCAGCGCGCCGACTCCGGCGGCAGGATGTCGTTCATGCCTTTGACGGCGCGCAGCGGCTCGCTCATGTCTCGTCGGCCGGTCGCGGCGTCAGCCCGCGACGTGCGCGCCGAACCGCTGCTCGATGTAGCGCTCGACGAGCGCGTGGAAGTCCTGCGCGATGCGATCGCCGCGCAGCGTCACCGCCTTCTCGCCGTCGATGAAGACCGGCGCCGCGGGCGCCTCGCCGGTGCCCGGCAGGCTGATGCCGATGTCGGCGTGCTTGCTCTCGCCGGGGCCGTTGACGATGCAGCCCATCACCGCGACCTTGAGCGTCTCGACGCCGGGGTAGCGCGCCTTCCAGACCGGCATCTGCGCGCGCAGGTGGTCGTCGATCTGCTTGGCGAGCTCCTGGAATGTCGTGCTCGTCGTGCGGCCGCAGCCCGGGCATGCGGTGACGCTCGGGTTGAACGAGCGCAGCCCCAGCGACTGCAGGATCTCGAGCGCGACCGTGACTTCCTGCGTCCGCGCTTCGCCCGGCTGCGGCGTCAGCGAGACGCGGATCGTGTCGCCGATGCCTTCCTGCAGCAGCACCGCGAGCGCCGCGGTCGAGGCGACGGTTCCCTTCGTGCCCATCCCCGCCTCGGTGAGGCCGAGGTGGAGCGGGTAGTCCGATCGCGCCGCGAGCGCGCGGTAGACGCTGATCAGGTCCTGCACGCCGGACATCTTGCACGACAGGATGATCTGCTCGCGCGCGAGGCCGATCTCCTCGGCGCGGCGTGCCGAGCCGAGCGCCGACATCAGGATCGCGCGGTACATGATCTGCTGCGGCGCCTCGGGCTCGGCGCTCTTCGCGTTCTCGTCCATCAGCGCCGTGAGCAGCTCCTGGTCGAGGCTGCCCCAGTTGACGCCGATGCGCACGGGCTTGCCGTGACGCGCGGCGACCTCGACCATCTGCGCGAACTGGCGGTCGTGCTTGTCGCCCTTGCCGACGTTGCCCGGGTTGATGCGGTACTTCGAGAGCGCTTCGGCGCACGCCGGAAAGTCGCTCAGCAGGCGATGGCCGTTGTAGTGGAAGTCGCCGATCAGCGGTACGTCGATTCCCATCCGGTCGAGCTGCTCGCGGATGTACGGAACGGCCGCGGCCGCTTCGGGCGTGTTGACGGTGATGCGAACGAGCTCCGAGCCCGCGATCGCGAGCTCCTTGACCTGGATCGCGGTGCCGATCGCGTCGACCGTGTCGGTGTTCGTCATCGACTGCACGCGCACCGGCGCATCGCCGCCGATCGTGACGACGTTCGATCCCCAGACGACGCGCGCCTGGCGCGAGCGCCGTGGCGCCGGCTGCGCGGGAGCGACCGGCGCGCCGACGACGCGGTCGTCGCGGACGGAACGGAAGTCGTCGAGCGCGGCCATCGATCGAAGCGTCAGCGCGATGCTGCGGCGCGCGGCGCGGCCGGGAGCTCGTCGCGCGGGATCGGCTCTGCGCCCGGCGGAATCGGCTCGGCGCCGGGGGGCGTCGGCTCGGGCTCCGGAGCTGTCGTCAGTGCTGGCGTTGCCGTCGCGTCGGGCGATGCAATGGTGGCCGCCGACGCCGGCGTTGCAACGGTTGCAGTCGCGGGTGCCACGACGGCCGGTGCCGCCGCCGCCGTGGGCGGCGTCACGCGCCGGTGCTCGAACGAGAGCCAGTGCGGCGGAGCGAAATAGAGCCCGAGCGCGGCCGCGAGGATCAGCGCCGTCACCCAGAAGACGGCGCCGAGCCCCGATGTCGCCGCCTCGCGCTGGCCGCTGACGCCGGGGCGCTCGCGAAACGGTGCGTTGAGCCCGCCGCCGACGTGCTCGAGCCGACGGCCGGCGCTGGCCGGCGGCAGCAGCACGAGCACCGCGGCCGGATCGATCTTCAGCGCCCGGCAGACCGTCTGCGCGAGCGCGCGCGTGAACGTCGCGTCGGG
>JASLGD010000071.1 GCA_030150305.1 Caldimonas sp.
TTCCGATGGTCTTCGTCAAGGGCGTCCTCATCGGCGGTGCCGACGAGCTCGAGCCGCTCGTGAGCGGCGGCGAGCTGAAGCGAACGCTCGGCGAATGACGGCGGCGGCCCGCGCGCCGGCGTCGCGCCGCGGCTGGCCCGCGGTGTTGCTCGGGTTCGCGCTGTCGCCGGCAGCGCACGCGGCGGACCCGCCGGCGGCGCTCTCCGACTGCCACGTCGCGGGGCTCCGCAACGGTGTTCTCTGCGGCACTCTGCAGCGGCCGCTCGATCCGGCGCATCCAGAGCGCGCGCAGATCTCGATCCGCTACGTCGTCGTTCCCGCGATGGCGCGGCGCAAGTTCCCCGACCCGGTGTTCCTGCTCGCCGGCGGCCCGGGCCAGAGCGCAGTCGCCGTCGCGGCCCCGACGATGGCGCTCTTCAGCCGGCTCAACAACCGGCGCGACATCGTCTTCGTCGACCAGCGCGGCACCGGCGGCTCGGCGCCGCTGCAGTGCCAGGAGCCCGAGCACGAGACGCTCGCCGAACAGGCCGATCCCGAGCGCCAGGTGCGCCTCGCCGAACGGTGCAAGGCCGAGCTGCTCAAGCTGCCGTACCTGAAGAGCGCAGACGACCTGCGCTTCTTCACGACGACGATCGCGGTGCAGGACCTCGATGCCGTGCGGCGCGCGCTCGGCGCCGAGCAGATCGACCTCGTCGGTGCGTCGTACGGAACGCGTGTCGCCCTCGAGTACCTGCGCCAGTTCCCGCGCGCGGTGCGGCGCAGCGTCCTCGACGGCGTCGCGCCGCCCGACATGGCGCTGCCGGCGAGCTTCTCGCTCGACAACCAGGCCGCGCTCGACGCCTTGCTCGCGGCGTGCGCTGCGCAAGCGCCGTGCGCGCGCGACCATCCGGAGCTGCGTGCGCGCTTCGAGGCGCTGCTCGCGTCGCTGCCGCGCACGGTCAGGGCAGCGCACCCGCTGACCGGAAGGAGCGAGCAGTTCGTCGTCGGCCGCGACATGCTGCTCGGTGCCGTTCGCAACGCGCTCTACGCGCCGCAGATCGCCGCCGCGCTGCCGGCGGCGATCGACGCGGCCAGCGGCGGCGATTTCGCCGGCCTCGTCGGCCTCAACGCGACGTTCGCGGCGCGCAAGTCGAGCCGCATCGCGACCGGCATGCACCTCTCGGTGGTCTGCGCCGAGGACGTCCCGCGCATCGCGTCGAGCGCAGACCGGCCGGGCGCCGATTTCGGTCGCTCGTTCGCGCAGTTCTACGAACGGATGTGCGCCGCCTGGCCGCGCGGCGACGTGCCGCCGGCGTTCTATTCGATCGCGCCGGCCGCCTCGGCGGTACTCGCGCTGAGCGGCGGCCGCGACCCGGCGACGCCACCGCGCCACGGCGAGCGCGTCGTCCGCGCGCTCGGGCCGATGGCGCGCCATGTCGTCGTCGCCAACGCAGGGCATGGCGTGCTCGCCATCGGCTGCATGCGCGACGTCGTCTATCGCTTCATGGACGCGACGAGCGATCGCGAAGCGCTCGCCGTCGACGCCGGCTGCGTCGCGAACGTGCCGCTGCCGCCCGCGTTCCGGCCGCTCGGTGCGGAGGCCGCCGCCGCTGCACCGGCGTGGGTGGCGCGGTGATCGAGGTCCGCTCGCTCGCGAAGTCCTTTGCCGCGCCGGTGCAGCGGCGAGGCTGGCGGCGGGCGCGCGCCGCGGAGTCGGCGCCGTCGGCGCCGACCGTCGACGAAGGTCGCGTCCGCGCCGTCGTCGACGTCGGCTTCGACGCGCCCGACGGCTGCATCACGGGCCTGCTCGGACCGAACGGCGCCGGCAAGACGACGACGCTGCGGATGCTCGCCGCGCTGATCGCGCCCGACGCCGGCACGATGCGCGTCGACGGCATCGACGTCGTCGCGCGGCCGCGCGACGTCCTCGCGCGCATGGGCGTGCTCTCCGATGCGCGCGGGCTCTATCCGCGGCTGACCGCACGCGAGAACATCGTCTACTACGGCGAGCTGCACGGCCTTTCGCGCGACGCTGCGGAGGTGCGCGCGCTCGAGCTTGCGCGCAGGTTCGAGATGACGTCGCTGCTCGATCGTCGCGCCGGTGGCTTCAGCCAGGGCGAACGGATGAAGACGGCGCTGTGCCGGGCGCTCGTCCACGACCCGGCGAACATCGTCCTCGACGAGCCGACCAACGGCCTCGACGTGCTCGCGACGCGTGCGCTGCGCGACAGCCTGCGCTGGCTGCGCACGCCCGAGGGCGGCGCCAAGTGCATCGTCTTCTCGACGCACATCATGCAGGAGGTCGAGCGTCTGTGCGACGCGGTCGTCGTCGTCGCGCACGGTCGCACGGTCGCGACCGGCACCGTCGCCGAGCTGCTCGCGCAGACGGGGCAGCGCGACTTCGAGGAGGCGTTCGTCGAGCTCGCGTTCGCCGGGGAACGCGCGGCCGAGGAGGCGGCGCGGTGACGCGCTCCGCGGCCGCCGTCGCGGTCGTGCTTCGCAAGGAGCTGCGCGATGCGCTCCGCGACCGTCGCACGCTCATGACAGTGCTGGTCTCGGCCGTGCTGATGGGGCCGCTCGTCCTCCTCGCGATCTCGGGGCTGGTCGCCTCGCTCGAGGCGCGCGCCGAGCAGCGCGAGGTCGTCGTCGCGGGAATCGAGAAGGCGCCGACGCTGCGCAACTACATCGAGCGGCAGACCTACGCGATCAAGGAGGCGCCGCGCGACTTCGAAGCGCAGCTGCGTCGAGCGACCCTGCACGATCCGGTCGTCGTCGTCCCCGACGATTTCGAGGCCGCGCTCGTGCGCGGCGACGTTCCGGTGGTCGAGATCGTGTCGGACAGCGCCAACCAGCGCGCCGAGGCGAGCACGGCGCGGATCGAGCGGCTGCTCGGCGGGTTCAGTCGCGAGCGGGCGCTGCTGACGCTGGCGCTGCGCGGTGTCTCGGCGCAGGTGCTCGAGCCGATCGAGGTCGAAGATCGCGACCTCGCGAGCACGCAGACGCGGGCGACGCGCATCACCGGCATGCTGCCGTACTTCGTCATGATGGCGGTGCTCTACGGCGCGCTCAACGCTGCGCTCGACACGACCGCGGGCGAGCGCGAGCGCGGCTCGCTCGAGCCGCTGCTCATGAACCCGACCGAGCGCTGGGCGCTCGTCGCAGGCAAGTGGGGCGCGGTGGTCTGCGTCAGCGTGCTGATCGCCGTGCTCAGCTGCTTCAGCTTCCTCCCCGGCCAATGGGTGTTGCGCAGCGACACGCTGCAGGCGATGTTCCAGTACGGACCGCGCGAGGCCGGTCTCTTCATCCTGCTGCTGCTGCCGCTCGCCGCGGCGCTGTCGGCGGTGCTGATGGCGGTCGCGATCCGCTCGCGCACGTTCAAGGAAGCGCAGGCGAGCTCGACCGTTGTCGTTCTCGCGGTCTCGCTGCTGCCGCTGGTCAACGTGTTCGATCTCGGCGGCGAGGCGCCGTGGCATCTGTGGACTCCCGCGCTCGCGCAGAGCACGTTGATGACCCGCGTGCTCAAGGGCGAATCGCTCGATGCCTGGCAGATCGCGATTCCGCTTGTGGTGTGCGCGGCGCTGGCGGCCGCGGCCGTCTGGGCCGTCGCCCGGCAGCTTCACCAAGCGGCGGTCAGGTGAAGACGGCTCGCGATGCGCCTGTCGCCGCGGAGCCGGCCCTGACGTGGCGCTGCGTGCCATTCGACTCGCTCGTGCCGCGCGAGCTGCAGGCGATCCACCGCGCGCGCCAGCGCGTGTTCACGGTCGAGCAGCGCTGCGCGTTTCTCGACGCCGATGAACACGACGAGGACGCCCACCACCTCGTCGCGTGTCGACCCGGACGGATCGAGCCGATCGCCTACGCGCGCCTTGTTGCGCCGGGTGCGAAATACGTCGAGGCGTCGATCGGGCGCGTGCTCGTCGTCGATGGGGCGCGCGGTCGGGGGCTCGGGCGAGAGCTGATGGTGCGCGCGCTCGCGCTCGTCGACGCGATCTGGCCGGAGAGCGGCGTGCGCATCTCGGCGCAGAGCCGGCTCGAAGATTTCTACGCGTCGCTCGGCTTCCTCGCCGTCGGTGCACGTTACCTCGACGACGGCATCGAGCACAGCGAGATGGTTCGGGCGCGCCGCGGCGGCTGAGGCTCCTGAAAAATACAATCGGCGCTTCTCCCGCGAAGAAGCTCCATGCACGCTCCCCGAAGGTTCGACGTCATCGTCGTCGGTGGCGGCCATGCCGGCACCGAGGCCGCGCTCGCCGCGGCCCGAATGGGTGCGCGCACGCTGCTGCTGACGCACTCGATCGAGACGCTGGGGCAGATGAGCTGCAACCCGTCGATCGGCGGCATCGGCAAGGGCCACCTCGTCAAGGAGGTCGATGCGCTGGGGGGCGCCATGGCCCTGGCCGCCGACGAGGCGGGGATTCACTTCCGAATTCTCAACGGTTCAAAGGGGCCCGCCGTTCGCGCGACGCGCGCGCAGGCCGATCGCGTGCTCTACAAGGCCGCGATCCGCCGCCGGCTCGAGTCGCAGCCGAACCTCTGGCTCTTCCAGGCCGCGTGCGACGACCTGGTCGTCGAGGGCGACCGCGTCACCGG
>JASLGD010000248.1 GCA_030150305.1 Caldimonas sp.
GCGGATCGCCGGCGCGGTCGTCGTGGTTGCCACGCACGAGCACGAGCTCGAGCGCCGCGTGCGTGCGCCGCCAGCGCGCGACCGCGCCGATCGTCGCCGCCGCGCGCGCGCGCGCCGAATGCAGGAAGTCTCCGAGGAAGACGACGCGGCGCGCCCGCCAGCGCTCGACCAGCGTCGACAGCGCCGCGAGCGTCTCGCTCGTCGTGCCGCGCGGCACCGGGACGCCGAGCGCGCGGAACGTGACCGCCTTGCCGATGTGCGCGTCGGCGACCAGGAGCGTCCGGCTCGCCGGCAGGAACGCCGCCTTCTCCGGCAGCAGGGTGAGCGGCTGGCCGCCGACGGCGATCGTCGTCACGCGCGCCCCGTCAGGCGGTGAAGAGGCGCAGCGCGACGTCGAGGTGCTCGGTCGGGCTCTTCTTGAACCCCGAGCGCGCGAAGCGCTGCAGGCGTCCGATCGCGAACGCGGTCAGCGCCGACGCCTGCGCGTTCGCCTCGACCGTCGGCGTCGTCGACCCGGCGGCCTCGGCGCGCTGGCGCAGGCTCTGGCGCAGCTGCGATTCGATCCGCTCGAAGAACTGGTTCATGCGCGCGGTCAGGCGGTCGTTCTCGAAGACGAGCGCGTCGCCGACCATCACCCGCGTCATGCCCGGGTTCTTCTCGCCGAACTGCAGCAGCACCGCCAGCACGCGCTGCACCTGGGTGCCGGGATCGGGCTCGCGCTCGACGATCTGGTTGACGAGCGTGAAGACGCTCTGCTCGATGAACTCGATCAGGCCCTCGAACATCTGCGCCTTGCTCGCGAAGTGGCGATAGAGCGCGGCCTCGGAGACGTCGAGCTTGGCCGCCAGCGCCGCGGTCGTGACGCGCTCGGCGCCCGGCTCCTGCAGCATCGTCGCCAGCGTCTCGAGGATCTGGACCCGACGCTCGCCGGGACGCGGGCGCTTGCGCGTCGGCAGCGTCGGCGGCTGCCGCGCGGCGCCGGGAACGATCGCCTCGTCGGGCAGCGGCGACGACACGCTCGCGTCTTCCTCCGTGTCGCCGGTCACGCTGGCTGGCGGGTCGGAGGAATGCGTCATCTAGAGGCGTGCCAGGTCGCGGAGCGCGCCGATTTTGGCATAGAGGTACGGCGGTTTCGGACAACTGCGGCGCTTCGGCGCAAGCGGCGCAGCGGCGTTGCCGAGGTCGCGGCGCGTGCCGCGAAAGCGGCCGCCGAGATAGCGTTGCATCCAGACGGTGCGCATGCCGACCGAACGCGCCGCCTTCAGGTGCGCGAGCGTGTCGTCGACGAGGACGCAGCGCTGCGGCGGCACGGCGAGGCGGGCGGCGACGCGGCGCAGCATCCGCGCGTCGGGTTTCGGGCGCAGCGCGCCGAACATCGTCATGTCCTCGATCGTGACCACGCCGTCGACGTGACGAAGCAGCCGCAACGTGCGCAGGACGCGCAGCGCGTACGCGCGCGGCGCGTTGGTGACGATGAACTTGCGGCCGGGCAGGCGGGCGAGCGTCGCGCGGTCATGGGCGCTCGTCCGCACCCGCTCCTCGAGACCTGGCAGGCGATGGGTTTCCTCGAGGAAGTGCGCGGCGCGGACGCCGTGGTGGCGAACCAGCCCGAGCAGCGTCGCGCCGTAACGCAGCCAGTAGCGCTCGCGCAGGCGCCCCGCCTCGTCGGCGTCGACGCCGAGGTGCGCCGCGACGTACTCGCCCATGGCGACGTGCAGCTCGCCGAACGCCGCATGCGACGCGTCGTGCAAGGTGTTGTCGAGATCGAGCAACCAGACGGGCGTGTACGCAGCGCGACGGCCCTTCGAAGAAGGCCGCCCCTCCCTCTCGAAGGGAGAGGTTGCGGAGGGAGCAATCCTGTCGGTTCGCAGAACCATGATCCGCTCGCTACCGCGAGCGGATCATGGTTCCGTACGCTTGTTCGGTGAGGATCTCGAGCAGCATCGCGTGCGGGACGCGGCCGTCGATGATGTGGACCGCGTTGACGCCGTTCTTGGCGGCGTCGAGCGCCGACTGGATCTTCGGCAGCATGCCGCCCGAGATCGTTCCGTCGGCGAAGAGGTCGTCGATCTCGCGCGCCGACAGGTTGGTGAGCAGCTTGCCGGCCTTGTCGAGCACGCCCGGCGTGTTCGTCAGCAGCATCAGCTTCTCGGCCTTCAGCACCTCGGCGAGCTTGCCGGCGACGACGTCGGCGTTGATGTTGTAGTTCTCGTTGTCGGCGCCGAAGCCGAGCGGCGAGACGACCGGGATGAACTGGTCCTCCTGCAGCGCGCGGACGACGCCCGGGTCGATCGACTCGATCTCGCCGACCTGGCCGACGTCGTGCTCCTTGGTCGGGTCGTTGAGGTCGACCATGCGCAGCTTCTTGGCGCGGATCAGGCCGCCGTCGCGCCCGGTGAGGCCGACCGCCTTGCCGCCGGCGACGTTGATGAGGCCGACGATGTCCTGCTGGACCTGGCCGGCGAGCACCCACTCGACGACCTCCATCGTCTCCTCGTCGGTGACGCGCATGCCCTGGATGAAGGTGCCCTTCTTGCCGATCTTGGCGAGCGCCTCCTCGATCTGCGGCCCGCCGCCGTGGACGACGACCGGATTCAGGCCGACCAGCTTCAGCAGCACGACGTCCTCGGCGAAGTCCTGCTGCAGCCCGGGGTCGGTCATCGCGTTGCCGCCGTACTTGATGACGATCGTCTTGCCGTGGAAGCGCCGGATGTACGGCAGCGCCTGGGCGAGGATCTCGGCCTTGTCGCGCGGCGCGATGTGGCCGAGGTCGTGGTCGCCGTTGCCGGCAGCGGGGGGCTGATCAGTCATGCGAGGCGGGAGGGCAAGCGAATGCGGCCAGAATCCTAACCCTCCGAGAAGGACTGACAAGGATGTTCGGCAACGCTTTTCACGTTTGCGTGCGCGCCGCGCTCGCCATCGCGGCCGTGGCGGTCACGACCACCGCCGCCGCGCAGTCGGCGACCGCCGCCGACTGGCCGAAGGGCCCCGTGCACGTCGTCGTTCCCTACGGCCCGGGGTCGACGCCCGACATCATCGCGCGCATCGTCGGCGACCGGCTCGCCAAGCGCACCGGCCAGCCGTTCGTCGTCGAGAACAAGGCCGGCGCCGCCGGCAACCTCGGCACCGACGCGATCGCCAAGGCGGCGCCCGACGGCCAGACGATCGGCGTCAGCATCGCCGGCCCGCTCGGCGTCAACGCCCTCCTCTTCAAGAAGATGCCGTACGACCCGGCGAAGGACCTCGAGCTCGTCAGCATCGCGGCGACGCAGCCGAGCGTGCTCGTCGTTGCGAGCACGCTCGGCGTCGCGAGCACCGACGAGCTCATCGCGCTGCTGAAGAAGAATCCCGGCAAGTACAACTACGCGTCGATGGGCGCCGGCACGATCTCGCACCTCGCGATGGAGTCGCTCGCCGCCAAGAGCGGCACCAGCGTCGTCCACATTCCGTACGCGGGCTCGGCCCCGGCGGTGACGGCGATCCTCTCCGGCAACGCCGACGTCGCCGTGCTGCCCGCGGCCAACGTGATGCCGCAGGTCAGGGCCGGCAAGATGAAGGCGCTCGCGGTCGCGACCGCCAAGCGCTCGCCGTCGCTGCCGGAGCTGCCGACGCTCGCCGAGGCCGGCCTGAAGGACATCCAGGCCGACGCCTGGATGGGCTTCGTCGTCCCGGCGAAGACGCCCGACGCGATCGTGCGACGGCTGCACACCGAGCTGGTGCAGATCCTCGCCGAGCCCGAGGTGCGCGACAAGCTGCGGCTGCAGTACATGGACGTCGTCGCCGACACGCCCGCCGAGGCGCGCGCCGTGCTCGCCGCCGACATCGAGCGCTGGCGGCCGATCATCCAGAAGAACAACATCACGCTCGACTGATGGTCGCGATCGTCGAGCCGGCGCGGACGACCCCGGTCTTCGGCGAGTTCGACGTCGTCGTCCTCGGCGGCGGGCCTGCCGGACTCGCCGCGGCGACCGCGGCGGCACGCAACGGCGCGCGGGCGCTGCTCGTCGAGCGCTACGGCTTCCTCGGCGGCATGGGCACCGCCGCCGGCGTCACCAACTTCTGCGGCCTGCACGCCAACGTCCACGGCAAGCACGTGCAGGTCGTCCGCGGCGTCGCCGACGAGCTCCTCGATCGGCTGCGCGCGCTCGACGGCCTGAGCGAGCCGCACCTCGTCTTCGGCAGGATCCTCGCGCAGGCGTACGACACCGCGGCGTTCAAGTGCGCCGCCGACGAGATGCTGCTCGGCGCCGGCGCGAGCGTGCTCTTCCACGCGAGCGCGGTCGGCGTCGTTCGCAGCGAGCGCGGCGACGTCGAAGCGCTCCTCGTCGAGACGCGCTCGGGGCGGCGCGCCGTGCGCGCGACGGCGTTCGTCGACTGCTCGGGCGACGGCGACCTCGCGCACTTCGCCGGCGCCGCGATGGCGCACGACGCGGCGATGCTCTATCCGACGCTGATGTTTCGCGTCGGCGCGGTCGACGACGCGCGCGCCGGCGAAGCGTGGCGAACGATCCCGGCGCTGATGGACGCCGCCGCCGCGGCGGGCGAGTTCAGCTTCCCGCGCCGCGGCGCGATCGTGCGGCCGCAGCGCCACGCCGGCGAATGGCGCGTCAACGTCACGCAGCTGAAGAACGCCGACGGCTCCGCGGTCGACGGCACCGACGCGGTCGCGCTCTCGCGCGCCGAGGTCGAAGGGCGTCGCCAGGCGGTCGACTACCTGCGCTTCCTGCGCGCCCGCGTGCCCGGCTTCGAGCGCGCCTACCTGCTCGAGATCGCGCCGCAGGTCGGCATCCGCGAGACGCGACGTCTGCTCGGCGAGCACGTCCTGAGCGGCGACGAAGTCGTCGCCTGTGCCGACTTCGTCGACACGATCGGCGTCAACGGCTGGCCGCTCGAGCTGCACGTCGCGGGCGACGTCGAATGGCGCTGGCCGGCGAGCGGATCGCGCGGCTTCAACCAGCTGCCGCTGCGCATG
Organism: Caldimonas sp.; assembly: GCA_030150305.1. Classification (GTDB taxonomy): domain Bacteria; phylum Pseudomonadota; class Gammaproteobacteria; order Burkholderiales; family Burkholderiaceae_C; genus Schlegelella_A. Next base: position 4,973 of record JASLGD010000248.1, read on the forward strand.
CTGCTGCCCGCCGCTGCCGGCGAGCGGCAGCCGCCGCCCAACGTCGTCGTCGCCGGCCGCTGCGCGTCGATGACGCACGACGGGCAGTCGGCGGCGCGCGTCTCGGGCGGCTGCTTCGTCATGGGCCAGGCCGCGGGCACGCTCGCCGCGCTCGCGCAGCGGCGCTCGCAGGCGCTGCGCGCCGTGCCCGTGGCCGTCGTGCAAGACGCGCTCGCAGCGGACGGCGTCTACCTCGGCAGCGCAGCGCCGGTCGGCTGAGCGCGGCTTGGCCGCGTCGCTGCGCGGGCGGCCGGCGTCTGTAATGATCGCGCGCACGGCAAGACCAACCGCCATCGACGGAGCGACACCATGACCCGACGCCTCCCTTCTTCGTTGTCTTCTTCGTTCTCGGCTGCGCGCCGCGCAGGGCTGCTCGCGACGTTCGCCGTCGCGCTCATCGCCGGCGGCGTCGTGCCGGTCGCGACCAGCGCCGGCGAGGCGGCAGTCAAGATCGCGCCCCCCGCGGTCGACGCGACGACGTCGGCGAGCGGCATGCAGACCGCGGTGTTCGCGGGCGGCTGCTTCTGGGGCGTGCAGGGCGTCTTCCAGCGCGTGCAGGGCGTCGCGCAGGCGGTCTCGGGCTACTCCGGCGGCGCCGAGAAGACCGCGATGTACGAGCTCGTCGGCAGCGGCCTCACCGGACATGCCGAGTCGGTGAAGGTCACGTACGACCCGAAGAAGGTGAGCTACGGCACGCTGCTGCAGATCTTCTTCTCGGTCGTCCACGACCCGACCCAGCTGAACCGCCAGGGCCCCGACAGCGGCACGCAATACCGCTCGGCGATCTTCTATGCCGACGCGGCGCAGAAGGAGACCGCCGAGAAGTACATCGCGCAGCTCGACGCGGCGAAGTCGTACCACGCGAAGATCGTGACGCAGGTCGTTCCGCTCGTCGCCTTCTACCCCGCCGAGGCGTACCACCAGGACTACCTGACGCTGCACCCCGAGTCGGGCTACATCGTCTACAACGACCTGCCGAAGATCGCCAACCTGAAGGCGATGTTCCCGCAGCAGTACCGCGCCGAGCCCGCGCTCGTGATGGCGCGCAACGGCGTCAAGGCGCAGTAGACGCGTTCGACCCCGAGCGCGCCGCGGGCAGCGGTCGCCCCGTCTCGCGCGCCGCCCGGCCGGCGTTCGCATTCCGACCTTAGGGTGCTCTCCTTAGGCCGCCTCGATACAGTGCTCGCGGCGGGCCGCGCGACGCAGCCTGCCTCCAACTTCTGGAGGACTCGATGGTCAAGAAGCTGAAGGCGATGGCCGAGAAGAAGAGCCCCGTCGGCGCCGGGCTGTTCGACAGCGCGCTCGCCAGCTCCGTGCGCGAATCGGCACAGCAGATCTGGCTCGCCGGCATGGGCGCGTTCGCGAAGGCGCAGGCCGAAGGCAAGCAGCGGTTCGAGGCGCTCGTCAAGGAAGGCGTCGACCTGCAGAAGAAGACCCACGCCGCTGCCGAGGAGCGCTTCAGCGAGGTCACGAACCGGATGACGAGCATGGCCGACGACGCCGCGGCGCGCGCAGGCAAGCAGTGGGACCGGCTCGAGTCGATCTTCGAGGAGCGCACCGCGAGGGCGATGAAGAAGCTCGGCGTCCCTTCGGCGAAGGACGTCGAGGAGCTGAAGGCGCGGATCGACGAGCTCGCGGCGCAGGTCGCGCGCGGCGCGCGTCCGGCGGCGCGCAAGACCGCCGCCAAGAGCGCCGCCGCACGCAAGGCGCCGGCCAAGCGCGCGCGCAAAAGCGCCGTCTGATTCGGCACGCCGCTGCGACCGCAAGAGGACGCCGCGGCGTCCTCTTGTCTTGCCCGCGGCTCAGCGCGTGAACTGGCCGGGAAAGAAAAAGAGCAGGCCCGCGGTCACCACCACGTAGCGCGCGAACTTGCCGATCAGCATGTACGTCGTGCACGGCCAGAACGGCAGCTTCAGCCAGCCCGCGACGGCGCAGAGCGGATCGCCAACGACCGGCAGCCACGACAGCAGGCACGCCTTCGCGCCGAAGCGCTCGAGCCAGCGCAACGCGCGCACGTTCGGCGACTTGTGCGTCATGTGCTCGTACGCGCGCTCGGCGCCGTAGCCCATCCACCAGGTGACGACGCCGCCGAGCGTCGCGCCGACCGTCGCTGCGGCGATCGCCGGCCAGAACATCTCCGGATTGAGCTTGACGAGCGCGAACACGGCCGGCTCGGAGCCGAGCGGGACCAGCGTCGACGCGATGAAGGCGACCAGGAAGACGGTCGAGAGGCCGACGTGCGGCAGCGACATCGCCGCGATCAGCCAGTCGATCCACGCATCCATCGGATCGATTATCGAATCCGGAAACGCGACGACCGGCAACGTCCGGACGCCGATGGCGCGCCGCTATACTGCCGCTCCGCTTTTCCGCACCCCGCCCCACCCGCATGCGCATCGGCCACATCACGCTGGCGAATCGTCTTTTCGCCGCGCCGATGGCGGGGGTCACCGATCGGCCGTTCCGCAAGCTCTGCAAGCGCCTCGGCGCCGGCTACGCGGTGAGCGAGATGGTGACGTCGCGCAAGGACCTGTGGGCGACGCTGAAGACGAGCCGGCGCGCCGACCACGCAGGCGAAGCGGCACCGATCGCGGTGCAGATCGCCGGCACCGACGCGGCGATGATGGCCGAGGCGGCGGCGTACAACGTCGCGCGCGGCGCCGACATCATCGACATCAACATGGGCTGCCCGGCCAAGAAGGTGTGCAACCAGTGGGCAGGCTCGGCGCTGATGAAGGACGAGCCGCTCGCGCTCGCGATCGTCGAGGCGGTCGTCGCCGAGTGCGCGCCGCACGGCGTTCCGGTGACGTTGAAGATGCGCACCGGCTGGTGCGCGAGCGAGAAGAACGCGGTCCGCATCGCACGCGCCGCAGAGGCCGCCGGCGTCGCGATGGTCGCGGTCCATGGCCGCACGCGCGAGCAGGGCTACAAGGGCGAGGCGGAGTACGAGACGATCGCGGCCGTCAAGCGCGCGCTCGCCATTCCCGTCGTCGCCAACGGCGACATCGACTCGCCGGCGAAGGCGCGCGCGGTCCTCGAGGCCACCGGCGCCGACGCGATCATGATCGGCCGCGCCGCGCAGGGCCGGCCGTGGCTGTTCGGCGAGATCGCGCACCACCTCGCAACCGGCGCGACCGCGCCGCCGCCGCGCGTCGTCGACGTCAAGGGGTGGCTGCTCGAGCACCTCGACGACCACTATCGTCTGTACGGCGAATTCGCCGGCGTGCGCAGCGCGCGCAAGCACATCGGCTGGACGTTGCGCGGGCTGCCCGGCGGCGAGCAGTTCCGCGCCGAGATGAACGCGATCGAGTCGTGCGACGCGCAGGCGCGCGCCGTCGCCGCCTGGTTCGATCGCCTCGCCGACGCGATGCCGCGGCTGCCGGCGTGCGACGAGCACGGGCGCGCGGCGCCCACCCTTCACTGAGCGAGCGCCATGGCCAACAGCAACAAGAAGCACATCGAGGAGTGCGTTCGCGAGAGCCTCGAGAACTACTTCCGCGACCTGCGCGGCGTCGAGCCGACGGCGATGCACGAGATGATCATCCGCGTCGTCGAGCGGCCGCTGTTCGAGGTCGTCATGAAGGAAGCCGGCGGCAACCAGAGCCGGGCCGCCGAATGGCTCGGCATCAACCGCAACACGCTGCGCCGCAAGCTCGTCGAGCACAAGCTCATCAAGTGAGCGCGCGCGGCACTGCGCGAAGGAAAGCGCGATGCACGCACTGATCTCGGTCTCGGACAAGACGGGCGTCGTCGAGCTCGCGCGCGAGCTGGCGGCGCTCGGCGTTCGGCTGCTCTCGACCGGAGGCACGGCGAAGCTGCTGGCCGACGCCGGCGTCGCCGTCACCGAGGTCGCGGCGCACACCGGCTTTCCGGAGATGCTCGACGGCCGCGTCAAGACGCTGCATCCGAAGATCCACGGCGGCCTGCTCGCGCGCCGCGACGACGTCGCCCACATGGCGGCGCTCGAGGAGCACGGCATCCCCGCGATCGACCTCCTCGTCGTCAACCTGTACCCGTTCGAAGCGACGGTCGCGCGCCCAGGCTGCACGCTCGCCGACGCGATCGAGAACATCGACATCGGCGGCCCGGCGATGGTGCGCTCGGCGGCGAAGAACTGGAAGGACGTCGCCGTCCTCACCGATCCTGCGCAGTACGCGCGCGTCGTCGCCGAGCTGAAGCAGGGCGGCACGGTCTCGCAAGCGACCCGCTTCGCGCTCGCCGTCGCGGCATTCGACCGCATCGCGCAGTACGACGGCGCGATCAGCGACTACCTGTCGTCGCTCGCCGGGCCCAGCGACGGCGTTCCGGAGCGCCACGAGTTCCCGGCGCAGGCGAACGGCCGTTTCGTCAAGCTGCAGGACCTGCGCTACGGCGAGAACCCGCACCAGCGCGCCGCCTTCTATCGCGACCTCGCGCCGCTTCCCGGCTCGCTCGTCACCGCCAAGCAGCTGCAGGGCAAGGAGCTCTCGTACAACAACATCGCCGACGCCGATGCGGCGTGGGAGTGCGTCAAGTCGTTCGCTGCGCCGGCGTGCGTCATCGTCAAGCACGCCAACCCGTGCGGCGTCGCGATCGCGGGCGATGCCGCCGAGGCGTACGCGAAGGCGTTCAAGACCGATCCGACGTCGGCGTTCGGCGGGATCATCGCGTTCAACGTCGCGGTCGACGGGCGCACGGCCGAGCTCGTCGCCAGGCAGTTCGTCGAGGTGCTGATCGCGCCGTCGTACAGCGCCGAGGCGCTCGCCGTCTTCGCCGCGAAAGCGAACGTGCGCGTCCTCGAGATCGCGCTGCCGGCAACGGGCGGCGGCCGCAACACGCACGACGTGAAGCGCGTCGGCTCGGGGCTCCTGATCCAGACCGCCGACGATGACGATCTCGGCGAAGGCGACCTCAAGGTCGTCACCAGGAAGGCGCCGACGCCCGAGCAGACGCGCGACCTCCTGTTCGCATGGCAGGTCGCGCGCTACGTCAAGAGCAACGCGATCGTGTTCTGCGCCGGCGGCATGACGCTCGGCGTCGGCGCCGGCCAGATGAGCCGGATCGACTCGGCGAAG
>JASLGD010000117.1 GCA_030150305.1 Caldimonas sp.
GTCGGCGGCGGCCCGCCGCCGGCGCGGCCGGTGGTCGAGGGGTCGGTCAGCCCGGCGCCGGTCCTGCTGCCGACGACGCCGACGACGCCGGCGCTCGAGCCACCGACGACGACAGCGACGTCGCCGCCACCCGCGCCGGCAACGACGACACCAACGTTGCCCGCCGCTGCCGCGACGGCGCTGCCGGCGCCGACGCAGGCAGTGCCGCGCGTCGAGGCGACTGCGGCACCGCCGCAGCCCGCGCCCCGCCTCGCCACCAAGCATCCGGCCGAGCCCAGGCACATCGCGCGCCGCAGCACCGAGAGCGATGCAGCCGCGGCGGCCGACGCGGGCGTGGCGACGGCGAAGGGCGCCGCGCCCAAGGCCGCGAAGCCGGAGGCCGCGAAGCCGGAGGCGGCGCGCACGTCGGCCGACGGCCGGGTGTACCAGGCCTCCGAGTTGCCGGAGGACGTCCGCCGTGACCTGCCCAAGCTCGCCATTGGCGGCGCGAGCTACTCCGGCGACGCGGCGAGCCGGATGGTCATGATCAACGGCCAGATCTTCCACGAAGGCGACCAGCTCGCCCCGCAGCTCGTCCTCGAGCGGATCAAGCTCAAGTCCGCGGTGCTGTCCTACAAGGGTTACAGGTACGAAGTGACGTTCTAGCGGGTGGTCGGCGGATAGCCTCGCCTCGCATCTTCGATTCGCACCGACGCTCGCGGCGATTCCTCGAATCGAGCCGGGCGTGCACGCCTCCTCTTTCGAACCAACGGGAACCCACCATGTCCTTACTCGCACGATTTCTCAAGGTCGCGACCGTCGCGGCCGCAGCCTTTCTCGCCGCGTGCGGCGGCGGAGGCGGTGGCGGCGGCGGAGGCACCGGCCCCATCTTCACCGATGCAGGCACGCTCAAGCTGGCGCTGACGGACGCCGCAGCGTGCGGCTACAACCAGATCAACGTGACGCTGCAGAAGGTGCGCGTGCACCCGAGCGCGACCGCGCTCGCGACCGACACCGGCTGGTCCGAAGTCGTGCCCAGCACGCCGCAGCGCGTCGACCTGCTGTCGCTCACCAACGGCGCGGTCCTCGAGCTCGGCACCGTCACGCTGCCGGTCGGCACGTACCACCAGATGAGCGTCGTGCTCGCCGCGAACGACGCGACGACGCCGCTCGCCAACTCGGTGGTCCCGGTCGGGCTCAGCGAACGCGCGCTCGGCATGCCCGCCAACCTGCAGGCGTCGCTCAACATCCCGATCTCGATCACGATCGTCAAGGACCAGACGAGCGACTTTGTGATCGACTTCGATGCGTGCAACTCGGTGCTGCGACTCGGCACGAGCGGCAACTTCGACCTCGCCCCGCGCTACTCGATCGTGCAGCGCACGTCGACGACGGGCCAGCGCATCACCGGCTACGTCGCGACGGCGTTCGATCCCGCGACGACGCGCATCTCGGCGCAGCAAAACGGCGCCGTCGTCCGCGCGACCGTCCCCGACTCGACCGGGCATTTCGTGCTCTACCCGCTGCCCGCGGGCACGTATGACCTCGTGATCAGCGCGCTCGGCGCCGTACCCGCGCTCGTCAGCGGCGTTCCCGCGAGCGACACCGCGTCGACCGACGTCAGCACGCAAGCGACGGCGATCAACCCGCCGTTCTCGACGACGCACACCGCGATCGGAACCGTGAACACCGGGACGACTCCGGTCGACGCGCGCGTCGCGATCGTGAAGAAGTATTCGGGCGGAACGAACGTCGTCGTCGCCGGCGCCCCGGCCGACGCGTCGACCGGAACGCTCGCGTACTCGCTGACCGCGGGCGCGGCGGCGCGGGCCACGTACACCCCCGGCGCGCCGATCAACTTCACGCCCGATCCGACCTTGCCGACCGGTGCGTACACGATTGCCGTGACCGCCGGAGGCACGACGAAGACCGCCGACGTCGACGTGACCAACGGCGATTCGCCGCCGGTGACGTTCACGTTCCCCTGACGCACACGCCCTCACGCAGGCGCGACTCCGTCGACCGGCAGGCACCGCCCTTGCCGGTCGACGGCATGGCCCCGCTTCGCACGCTTCTTCCCATCGCGATGGCCGCGACCGCGCTCTTCGCGGGATGCAACCGCAGCGGCACCGCGCCGACGACGGGCAGCGTGCCGGCGACGGGCGGCGCGTCGGCGACCAGCACCGAGTCGACGACAACGGGTGCGGCCGGGGCAGCAGCGTCGACGCCCTTGCCGGTCTCGCCTTCGGGATCGACGAACGCGTCGACCGCGGCGCAAGGCAACGACCTCAGCAATTCGACGCGCGCCGGCGGCAGCAGCAACACCTACCAGCCGCCGAGCACCGACAACGCGGCGCCCGGCGCGGCGCCTGCGGCATCGAGCGCGGCCTCGTCGAACGGCCAGAGCACGAGCTCGCAGACGCTCGGCACGAGTGTGCCGCCCAACGACGGCACCCTGCCGCAAGGAACGACGGGATCGAACGGATCGCGACGCGGCGGCGGCAAGGACTGAGCTCCGCCACGCGCTGAGCGCCTGCGCGCGGCCGCAGCCGTTCGTCGGCGTCGCCGTCCTCCGGCTCCGCTGTGCGCGCGTTAGACCTCGAATCGAAGGAGGTCGATTGAGCGCGACGCACCCGAGCACCGATCCGCTTGAGCCGAGGCCGTCAGGTCTGCGCGCCGCTGCGGCGCGCGCGGCGCTCGTGCTCGGCGCGACGCTGGCGGCGTGCAGCGGCGGCGGCCCTGTGTCGCCAAGCGCGACGGCGGCAACGCCGCAGGAGATTTCGCTCGCCGGCTATTCCGGCATTGCGATGGAGCCGTTCGTCAGCCGCGACGGCAGCTTTCTCCTCTTCAACAACTCCAACGATCCCGCGACCAACACCGACCTGCACTTCTCGCGCCGCATCGACGCGCTGCACTGGACGTACGGCGGCACGATCGCAGGCGTCAACACCGCGTCGCTCGAAGGGACGCCGACGATGGATTCGCGCGGCCGGCTGTTCTTCGTCTCGACGCGAAGCTACGCGCAGACCGCATGCACGATCCATTCGGCGCAGTTCGCCGACGGCTCCGCGAGCGACGTCCAGCTCGTCGACTCGATCTGCCGCCACGAGCCCGGCGTCGTCAACTTCGACGTCGACATCGACGCGTCGGGGACCGTGATGACGTTCGTCGACAGCCACTTCGGCAACAACGGGCAGCCGCAGGACGCGGTGCTCGTGATGGCGCGCTGGGACGGTGCGCGCTTCGTTCGCAGCCCCGACAGCGCGCTCGTTCTCGCCGCGGTCAACGCCGGCGGCGCGCTGCAGTACGCGCCCGCGCTCTCGGCCGACCGGCTGACGCTCTGGTTCACCCGCGTCGACGACGCGTCCGGGCGCTTCTCGCCGCAGATCTGGCGCGCGCGGCGGAGCAGCGAAAGCGCGCCGTTCGACGCGCCGGCGCGGATCGAAGGGCTCGGCGACTTCGTCGAGGCGCCGGCGCTCTCGCCCGACGAGCAGCTCGTCTACTTCCACCGCAAGGTCGGCAACGGCTTTCGCATCTTCGCCGTCGCGACGCCGCCGTAGCGCGCGCACGTGCGCCGCGGCCCTCCACCGCCGCACGCGTCGGCAGCATTAGCCGATTCGTCGACGCGCGGGTGAGCCGCTCGTCGGAGAGCGCAATGCGCGGCTGCAACACGGCCTCGTGAACGAATCCTCGCGCGTTCGCGCGTCGCTTCGCTCGCGTGGTTTTCCGCACGCACGCGGCGCCACGCGGCGCGAGCGACTTGTCGAGAATCCGCGGCGCGACGCGCACACCGCATCGCCCACATCGTCGACGAAGGCACTTCATGTTACGCACCCCGTCCATCTTCGGTCCCCTGAACAGCGGCTTCGTCCCGCACTCGCCCGCAGCGCCCGTCGACGCGCTCGCCGACGACGCGATCGCCGCCGAAGCGGCGATCGTCGAGACCGC
>JASLGD010000171.1 GCA_030150305.1 Caldimonas sp.
CGTCGAGGCGGCCGTCGGTCATCTGCTGCAGAGGACCCGCGACGTAGCGCAGCACCTCGGGCAGCGCCGACAGCAGCAGCGCACCGACGATCACGCCCGGCAGGTGGCCGATGCCGCCCAGCACCACCATCGCGACGATGATCACCGACTCCTGCAGGCTGAACGACTCGGGCGAGATGAAGCCCTGGAAGCTCGCGAACATCACCCCGGAGACGCCGCCGAACGTCGCGCCCATGCCGAACGCGAGCAGCTTCAGGTTGCGCGTGTTGATCCCCATCGACTTGGCGGCGACCTCGTCCTCGCGGATCGCCATCCAGGCGCGGCCGATCCGGCTGCGCTCGAGGCGAAAGCAGACGATGACGGCGAGCACGCACAGGATCAGCAGCGCGAAGTAGTAGTTGGTGACCTTCGGCGATTCGAGGCCGAGGAAGTTCTGCGTCTGCCCGAGCGAGACGCCGGCGATCCTGATCTCGTCGATGCCGGTGATCCCCTTCGGGCCGTTGGTGATGTTGATCGGCGCGTCGAGGTTGTTGAGGAAGACGCGGACGATCTCGCCGAAGCCGAGCGTGACGATCGCGAGGTAGTCGCCGCGCAGCTTCAGCGTCGGCGCCCCGAGCAGCACGCCGGCACCACCGGCGACGATCGCGCCGATCGGGATCACGAGCCACCACGGCGTGTGCAGCCCGTTCGGGAACGCAGCGGCGATCGCCGGGAAGGTGTCGGTGAGCTGCGGCGACGCGAGCAGGCCAAGCATGTACGCGCCGACCGCGTAGAACGCGACGTAGCCGAGGTCGAGCAGGCCGGCGTAGCCGACGACGATGTTGAGGCCGAGCGCGAGCAGGACGTAGAGCAGCGCGATGTCGATGATGCGCACCCACGCGTTGCCGGCGAGCTGGACGACGAACGGCAGGACGCAGAGCGCGACCGCGGCGACGAGGAAGACGACCAGCTTCTGCTGGCGGCTGGCTTCGGCGAAGCTCTTCATGCGCGGTCGGCGACGCGCTCGCCGAGCAGCCCCTGGGGCCGCAGCGTGAGCACGAGGATGAGGACGATGAACGCGAAGATGTCCTGGTAGTGGCTGCCGAGCACGCCGCCGGTGAAGTCGCCGATGTAGCCGGCGCCGAGCGACTCGATCAGCCCGAGCAGGACGCCGCCGACCATCGCGCCGGCGAGGTTGCCGATGCCGCCGAACACCGCCGCGGTGAACGCCTTCAGGCCGGGCAGGAAGCCCATCGTGTGCTGCACCGAGCCGTAGTTGGCCGCGTACATCACGCCGGCGAGCGCCGCCAGCGCGGCGCCGATGACGAAGGTCGCCGAGATCACCGTGTCGGGCTTGACTCCCATCAACGCGGCGACGCGCGGGTTCTCTGCGGTGGCGCGCATGGCGCGGCCGAGGCGCGTCCGATTGACGAGGTACATGAGCCCCGTGAGCGTCACGACCGTCGCCGCCAGGATCAGCAGCTGGACGTTGTTGATGACCGCGCCGAACACCTTGTGCGGCTCGCCGGGCAGCAGGATCGGGTACGCCTTGTAGTTCGGCTTCCAGATGATCATCGCGAGCGTCTGCAGCAGCAGGCTCATCCCCATCGCCGTGATCAGCGGCGCGAGCCGCGGCGCGTTGCGCAGCGGCCGGTAGGCGATCTTCTCGATCGTGAAGTTGAGGACAGCGCAAACGACGACCGCGGCGGCGAGCGAGATCAGCAGCAGCGCCCAGCCCGGCAGCCCCGAGCCCGCGAGCAGCGTGACGACGGTCCAGCTCGTCAGCGCGCCGACCATCAGCACCTCGCCGTGGGCGAAGTTGATCAGGTTGATGATCCCGTAGACCATCGTGTAGCCGAGGGCGACGAGCGCATAGACGCTGCCGAGCACGAGGCCGTTGATGATCTGCTGGATGAAGGTGTCCATGTCAGTACCGCCGGGCCGCCCCAAGGTACTGACGCGCCCCCGCGCAGGGCGGCGAACGAAGCGAGGGTGGGGGCGTGATCATTCGGCGCCGACTCTATAAGCAATTCTCCTGCCAAAACTAGGGACTGCCCCCATGGCACCCTGACCGGAGCCCGACCGGAGGCGGTTGACTTCGCCGCCGATGTCGCCGACCCTCGCGCGCCAACGACGACGGGAGCACGCCATGGCGCTGCGCGGCCGAACGGTCTTCATCTCGGGCGCGAGCCGCGGCATCGGGCTGGCGATCGCGTGCCGGCTGGCGCGCGACGGCGCCAACATCGTCCTCGCGGCCAAGACCTCCGAGCCGCATCCCAAGCTGCCGGGCACCGTCTTCAGCGCCGCCGAGCAGGTCGTCGCCGCAGGCGGCCAGGCGCTGCCGGTCGTCTGCGACATCCGTGACGAGGCGCAGGTGCTCGCCGCGGTCGAACAGGGCGTCGCGGCGTTCGGCGGCATCGACGCGTGCATCAACAACGCGAGCGCGATCTCCCTCACCGACACGCAGCACACCGAGATGAAGCGCTACGACCTGATGAGCCAGGTGAACACGCGCGGCACGTTCCTGTGCTCGAAGGCGACGCTGCCGCACCTGCTCAAGGCGGCCAACCCGCACATCCTCAACATCGCGCCGCCGCTCGACCTCGACCCGAAGTGGTTCGCCGGGCATGTCGCCTATACGATCGCCAAGTTCGGCATGAGCCTGTGCACGCTCGGCATGGCCGCGGAGCTGAGGAGCCGCGGCGTCGCGGTCAATTCGCTCTGGCCGCTGACCGCGATCGATACCGCGGCGGTGCGCTTCGCGCTCGGCGGCGACGCGATGGCGGCCGAGTGCCGCAGCCCCGAGATCATGGCCGACGCCGCGCACGCGGTGCTGTCGCGGCCGGCGCGCGAGTGCAGCGGCAACTTCTTCATCGACGAGGAGGTGCTGCGCGCCGAAGGCACGACCGACTTCTCACGCTACGCGCCGCCCGGACACAGTGGTCCGCTGCAGGCCGACTTCTTCATCCCCGAGGCCGTGTTCGCGCGCACGACGACGGCGCTGAAGCGCTTTTGATCGCAAAGACCGAGCGCGCAAAGCCGTGGGCGGGCAGCCCGCTGCCCGGCCGCGCCTTTGCCCGCTCGGCGACGGCAGGCTCAATCGACCGAGCGCTTCGCTTCCTCGTTCAACCGCCGCAGCTCCGCGAGCCGCTCGCCGATCGAGATCTCGAGTCCGCGCGGCGCCGGCCGGTAGAACTCCTGCGCCTCCATGTCGTCGGGCCAGTAGCGCTCGCCTGCGGCGAACGCACCCTCCTCGTCGTGCGCGTAGCGGTAGCCCTTGCCGTAGTCGAGGCCCTTCATCAGCGACGTCGGCGCATTGCGCAACCGCAATGGCACCGGCCGCGTGCGGTCACCCTTGATCCAAGCGCGCGCGGCGTTGTAGGCAACGTAGACGGCATTGCTCTTCGGCGCCATCGCGAGATAGACGACCGCCTCGGCGAGCGCGAGCTCGCCCTCGGGCGAGCCGAGCCGCTCGTACGTCTCGGCGGCATCGAGAGCGAGACGCAGCGCCCGCGGATCGGCGAGGCCGATGTCCTCGCTCGCCATCCGCACGAGGCGCCGCGCCGCGTAGCGCGGATCGACGCCGCCGTCGATCATGCGGACGAACCAGTACAGCGACGCGTCCGGATCGCTGCCGCGCACCGCCTTGTGCAGCGCCGAGATGGTGTCGTAGAACTGCTCGCCGCCCTTGTCGTAGCGGCGCAGCTGCTCGCCGAGCGCATGCTCGAGCATGCGTTCGTCGATGACGTCGTTCTCGGGCGCCGCAGCGTCGATCGGCGTGCGCGCGGCATCGCCGGCCGCGTCGGGTCGCGCAGCGCGCACCGTCTCGACGAGGTTCTCGTACGCGTTGAGGAGGCGCCGCGCGTCGCCGTCGGCGTAGCCGATCAACCGCGCGCGCGCGGCGGCAGCGAGCCGCGGCGCGGCGAGGAGCGCCTCGGCGCGGTCGAGCAACGCGCCGAGGTCGGCGTCGTCGAGCGGCTTGAGCACGTGCACCGTGGCGCGCGACAGCAGCGCCGAGTTGACTTCGAACGACGGGTTCTCGGTGGTGGCGCCGATGAACGTGAAGAGGCCCGATTCGACGTGCGGCAGGAACGCGTCCTGCTGGCTCTTGTTGAAGCGGTGCACCTCGTCGACGAAGACGACCGTCGCGCGGCCGGCGGTGCGCGCGGCCTGCGCGCGCTCGACCGCCTCGCGGATGTCCTTGACGCCGCCGAGCACCGCCGACATCGCGATGAACTGGGCGGCGAACGCGTCGGCCATCAGCCGCGCGAGCGTCGTCTTGCCGACGCCGGGCGGACCCCAGAGGATCATCGAGTGCAGGCGCCCCGACTCGAAGGCGACGCGCAGCGGCTTGCCCGGCCCGAGCAGGTGGCGCTGGCCGATCACCTCGTCGATCGTCTTCGGTCGCAGCCGCTCGGCGAGCGGCGCGGCGGCGTCGGCGAATCCGAGTTCGAGCGAGGTCTGGGCCACGAGGCAAGCCGAGGGGAGCGCTCCGATTCTGCCGCGTCGCCGGGCGCCGCATCGACGCGGGGCAATAAGATGCACGCTCCGCCGAACCGCTCCCGCGCATGCAGTCGCCGACCTTCGCCGCCATCTCGTCCGTTCTCGCCGAGAGCTTCCACGTCGACCCGTCGACGCTGTCGCCCGAGGTCGCGCTCGATCAGCTCGGCCTGGATTCGCTCGCCCTGATGGAGTTCGTCTTTGCGGTCGAGGACCGCTTCGACGTGCGCATCCCCGAGGAGCGCCTCGATCCGCGCCAGGCCGGCGTGACGCTCGCGCAGCTCGCGACGCTGATCGACGAGGCGGTCGCTGCGAAGGCGCGCGGCGATGGCGGCAGCTAGCGCAGGCGCGGCGCCGGTCGCCGTCACCGGCAGCGGGGTCGTCAGCCCGATCGGCAACGACGTCGCTGCGTTCGCCGACGCGCTCTTCGCCGGCCGCTCGGCCGTGCGTGCGCACGCGGTCGACCTCGTCGGGCTCGACGTGCCGCTCGTCCCCGTCGCTGCGGCCGACTTCGACACCGCGGCCGTGCAGTCGCCTTCGCGCGTTCCGCTCGACCGCGCGACCGCGCTGGCGCTCGCCGCTGCGGAGCAGGCGGCGCGCGCCGCCGGGCTCGTCGATGGCAGCGTCGCCGGCGAGCGGCTCGGCATCTACTGGGGCAGCGGCATGGGTGGCGCGTCGACGTTCGAGACGACGCTGAAGACCGTCTACGTCGATCACCGCCGCATGCGGCCGACGAGCGTCGTCACGACGATGCCGAACGCGCCGACCGCCGAGCTCGCGGTGCGCTTCCGCGCCCGCGGCGCTGCGCTCGCCTACGCGTGCGCTTGCGCATCGTCGGCGGTCGCGATCGGCGAGGCGATGCGCGCGATCCGCGCTGGTGCGATCGACGTCGCCGTCGTCGGCGGCAGCGAGTCGCTGCTGACGCCGGGCGTCGTCGCCGGCTGGCAGGCGATGCGCGTGCTCGCGCCGCTCGCGCCGGGCGTGTCGGCCGAGGTCGCGGCGCGCGCGTGCCGTCCGTTCGCCGCCGACCGCGGCGGCTTCGCGCTCGGCGAGGCGGCGGCGGCGTTCGTCATCGAATCGCCCGCGCACGCACGCGCACGCGGCGCCGCGTGGCAGTGGCAGCTCGGCGGGTACGCGAGCAACTGCGACGGCGTCCACATCACCAATCCCGATGCCGACGGGCAGGTGCGCGCGATGCGCGCCGCGCTCGCCGACGCCGGCCTCGCCGCGGCCGCGATCGGCCACGTCAACGCGCACGGCACGGCGACGCTCGCCGGCGACGCCGCCGAGGCGACGTCGCTCGCCGCGGTGTTCGGCGCGAACGCCGTTCCCGTGACGTCGACGAAAGCCATCCACGGCCACCTGCTCGGCGAGCAGCTCGACCGCGCCGCCTGCGCC
>JASLGD010000205.1 GCA_030150305.1 Caldimonas sp.
GGCCGCGGGGCGGTCGCTGCGGCGCGGCGATCGCCCCGCGGCCGAGCGGACGCCGCAGCCGGCTGGCCTACACTGCAAAGGTCCTCCTCGGCACCGCGCCGCGAGCCGACTTTCTTCGCCAATTCGCTCCGGAGAACCACCATGAAGTCCCCCGTCCGCGTCGCGGTCACCGGCGCCGCCGGCCAGATCGGCTATGCCCTGCTCTTTCGCATCGCCTCGGGCGAGATGCTCGGCAAGGACCAGCCCGTCGTGCTCCAGCTGCTCGAGATTCCCGACGAGAAGGCGCAGAAGGCGCTCAAGGGCGTGATGATGGAGCTCGACGACTGCGCGTTCCCGCTGCTCGCCGGCATGAGCGCGCACGGCGACCCGAACACCGCGTTCAAGGACGCCGACTACGCGCTCCTCGTCGGCGCGCGTCCGCGCGGGCCGGGGATGGAGCGCAAGGACCTCCTCTCGGCGAACGCGCAGATCTTCACCGCGCAGGGCAAGGCGCTGAACGCGGTCGCGTCGCGCAGCGTCAAGGTGCTCGTCGTCGGCAATCCGGCGAACACGAACGCCTGGATCGCGATGAAGAGCGCTCCCGACCTGCCGCGCCGCAACTTCACCGCGATGCTTCGCCTCGATCACAACCGCGCCGCGAGCCAGCTCGCCGCCAAGATCGGCAAGCCGGTCGCAGCGCTCGAGAAGGTCGCGGTCTGGGGCAACCATTCGCCGACGATGTATGCGGACTACCGCTTCGCGACCGTCGACGGCAAGTCGGTGAAGGACATGATCAACGACGACGCCTGGAACCGCGACGTCTTCCTGCCGACCGTCGGCAAGCGCGGCGCGGCGATCATCGAGGCGCGCGGGCTGTCGTCGGCGGCGTCGGCAGCGAATGCGGCGATCGATCACGTGCGCGACTGGGTGCTCGGCACGAACGGCCGCTGGGTCACGATGGGCCTGCCGTCCGACGGCCAGTACGGCATCCCGAAGGACACGATGTTCGGCTTCCCGGTGACGACTTCCGGCGGCGAGTACAAGGTCGTCGAAGGCCTGCCGATCGACGCCTTCAGCCAGCAGCGCATCGACGCGACGCTGAAGGAGCTGCAGGAAGAGCAGGACGGCGTGCGACAGCTCGTCTGAGCCGTCGCGCGCATGACGGCGTCGCGCACGCGTGACGCAGTTCCCGCGTCCGCGGTAACCGCCGGTAAAGCGGGCGCCGCGCGCGCGACGCTCGACGACAATCGCCGCGACCGTTTCCCGCTGAAAGGCCAGATGCCATGCCCAAGCAATTTCGCTGCGCGCCGATCGTCGCCGCGCTGATCGCCTCCGCCCTCGCCGCCGCTCCCGCCGTTGCCGCCGACCGCATCAAGCAGCCGGGCAAATCGACCGCGAAAACAGCGCCCGCTAAGCAGCCTGCGTTCACGGTCGCCGACGCGACGCCCGACCAGGTGAAGGCCGCAGAGCTCGTCTTCTACGGCTCGTACGACTGCGAGTTCAGCCAGAACGTCAGCGTCGAGCAGAGCAGCAAGCACCCGGCGTACGCCGATGTCAAGTTCGGCCGCACGAGCTGGCTGATGAAGCCCGTGCTGTCGTCGACCGGAGCGATCCGGCTCGAGGACGTGCACGGGCAGACGCTGATGGTGCAGATCGCGAGCAAGTCGATGCTGCTCGACGTCAAGGCCGGCAAGCGTCTCGTCGACGATTGCGTCTCGCCGAAGCAGCGCGAGCTCGTCGCCGAGGCCAAGTCGGCGAAGGCGGCCGCCGAGGCGGCGCCCGTCAAGGCGGTCGTCGAGGCCGGCACCGCTGCCGGCACGGGGACGACGTCGGCGACGAAGTGAAGGGCGCGCGCGCCACCGAATGACCACGCCTCGGCCTCGGGGCTGCACGAAGACCGCCGCCACCGGCGGTCTTTTTTTGACGATCTCGATCCGACGACGGCTGGCCGCGTCGGTCGCGCTCGCTTCGCTGGTGCTCGTCGCCTGCGGCGGCGCCAGCGTCGGCGGCACCGACGGCAGCCCCGGCGGGCCGCAACGCGGCACGCTCGTCGATCCACCGGTCAACGTCGCGACGTTCACCGAGACCGAGATCAACACCGCGACGGTGCGCAGCGGCCTGCTCGCGCAGAGCGGGGCGGCGCAGTGCGACGTCCGGATCGTCGCGCTCAACTACAACACCGTCGGTGCGAAGGGCGAGCCGACGAACGCGTCGGCTGCGCTGCTGGTGCCGACCGGGCCGGTCGGCTGCACCGCGACGGCGCCCCTCGTCGCCTACGCCAAGGGCACCGACGTGCGCCAGCCGCGCACGCTGGCGAGCGGCACCGACGACGAGACGTTCACGCTGATCGCGATGTTCGCCGCGCACGGCTATGCCGTCGTCGCGACGGACTACCTCGGCTACGCCAAGTCGGCGTACCCGTTCCATCCGTACCTGCACGCCGACTCGGAGGCGACCTCGCTGATCGACGCGATTCGCGCGGCGCGCAACGCCGCCGGCAGCGTCGGCCTCGCGCTGTCGGGCAAGGTGATGCTCACCGGCTACTCGCAGGGCGGCCACGCGTCGGCGGCGGCGCAGCGCGCGATCGAGCGCGACTACGGCAGCGAGTTCAACGTCGTCGCCGCGGCGCACATGGCCGGGCCGTACAACCTCTCGGGCGCGGTGAAGTCGCCGGTCGCGGTCGTCGGCGTCCAGTTCTTCGCGCCGTTCATGGTGACGTCGTACCAGAAGGTCTACGGCGACGTCTACGGCGACGTCAACACGATCTTCAAGGCGCCCTACGCGAGCTGGATCGAATCCCTGCTGCCCAGCCCGACGCTCGACGACCGCTCGCTCGTCGCGACCGGCAAGCTGCCCGGCGCGCGCGCAGAGACGCCGACGCAGGCGCGCGACGAGCTGTTCCAGAGCGCGTTCATCATCGATTCGCAGGCGCACGACACGAACGCGTTCTACCGCGACGCCGCGAGGAACGACCTGCTCGGCTGGTCGCCGAAGGCGAAGACGATGCTCTGCGGCGGCAGCGGCGACCCGAACGTTCCGACCAGCCTGCACCGCGACGTCCTCTACGACGACATGATCGCGCGCGGCGTCGCGACGGTGACGAAGGTCGACGTCGACGCGCAGATCCAGCAGGTCTATGCGCCGCTCGGCCTGCCGACCGATCCGTCGTCGTTCGCGTGGCTGCAGTACTACGGCAACTACCACGGCAGCTACCAGCCGCCGTTCTGCGAGAACGCGGCGCGCGCGCTGTTCGACACCGTGCGCTAGCGCCTGGCCGACGGCTGGCGACGCGCAGCGGCCGCGTGGAATTCGCCGGCGTGGCCCCGCCCGATTCGATAATCGCGGCATGACGCGCCCCTACAACTTCAGCCCCGGTCCCGCCGCCCTCCCCGAACCCGTCCTTCGCCGCGCCGCCGAGGAGATGCTCGACTGGCACGGCAGCGGCGTCTCGGTCATGGAGATGAGCCATCGCGGCAAGGAGTTCATGTCGATCTACGCGGCGGCGCTCGCAACGCTCCGCGACCTCCTCGCGGTTCCCGACAACTACAAGATCCTCTTCCTGCAGGGCGGCGCGATCGGCGAGAACGCGATCGTTCCGATGAACCTGCTGCGCGGCAAGACCAGCGCCGACTACGTCAACACCGGCGACTGGTCGAAGCGCTCGATCGCCGAGGCGGCGCGCTACTGCACCGTCAACGTCGCGGCGAGCGGCGAGGCCGGCGGCTTCACCGCGATCCCGCCGCAGCGCGAGTGGCGGCTCGATCCCGACGCCGCGTACGTCCACATCTGCTCGAACGAGACGATCATCGGCCTCGAGTACCACTGGACGCCCGACACCGGCGCAGTCCCGCTCGTCGCCGACATGTCGTCGGACATCCTCTCGCGGCCGCTCGACATCGCGCGCTACGGGCTGATCTACGCCGGCGCGCAGAAGAACATCGGCCCGGCGGGCCTGACGATCGTGATCGTGCGCGACGACCTGCTCGGCGGCGCGCTGCCGATCACGCCGACGGCGTTCGACTACACCGTGCAGGCGGCGAACGACTCGATGATCAACACGCCGCCGACGTACGCGATCTACATCGCCGGTCTCGTCTTCGAGTGGATCGCGGCGCAAGGCGGTCTCGCCGCGATGGCCGAGCGCAACCGCGCCAAGGCCGACCTGCTCTACGGCTGCCTCGACGCGAGCGGCTTTTACCGCACCCGCGTCGTTGCCGCCGACCGCTCGCTGATGAACGTGGGCTTCCACCTTCCCGATCCGTCGCTCGACGCCGACTTTCTCGCCGGCGCCCGCGACGCCGGGCTGCTCGCGCTCAAGGGCCACCGCATCGTCGGCGGCATGCGCGCCTCGATCTACAACGCGATGCCGATCGAGGGAGTGCGCGCGCTCGTCGCCTACCTGCGCGACTTCGAGCGCCGCCGCGGCTGAAGCCGCGGTGCAGGCCCCGGGTTGAGTATGTCGGCTGAAGTATGTATACTTCATGCATACCTCACAGCGGAGCCAGCAGTGGAAGCGATCGTCGCCGAACGCGGGCAGATCACCCTGCCCAAGGCCGTCCGAGATGCGCTCGGGCTGGTCAAGGGCACGCAGCTCAAGGTCGAGCTCGAAGGCAGCCGCATCGTGCTGCGCAAGAACGTCGACGATGCGATCTCGCGGCTGCGCGGCCGCTTCAAGCTGCCCGCCGGCGTGACGACCGACGACGTCATGCGCGAGCTGCGCGGGCGCGCGCCGGGCGATCCGGTCGAGCCCTGAGCGTTCTTTCGTGATCGCGATCGACACGTCGGTGCTGATCGACCTGCTCGGCGGCGACGATGCGCGGGCCGACGCATCCGAGGCGAGCCTGCGCCGTGCGCTCGGCGAAGGGCCGGTCGTCGTCTGCGACGTCGTCGTCAGCGAGATCGTCGCCGGCCTCGGCTTCGGCGGCGAGCTGTTCGACGTCCTCGACGAGGCCGGCATCCGCTATTCGCCGACCGACGCGCGCGCCGCGGTGCGCGCCGGCGAGATGCAGCGGCGCTACAAGCAGCGCCTGAAGGCGGAGGGCCGCTCGCCCGTTTCGCCGCGCACCGTTCCCGACTTCCTGATCGGAGCGCACGCGCTGCTCCAGTGCAGCGCCCTGATCACGCGCGACGCCGGTTTCTTCCGCGACTACTTCAAGGGGCTGAAGATCATCGTTCCCAAGCCCGCCTGATCCGCCACGCCCATCGTTCAGAACAAGGATTGCGATGCCACACTCGTTCGCCAACACGCTCCGCACGTTCAAGACCGCATCCGGCAAGGCCGGCAGCTTCTATTCGCTGCCCGAGTTGCAGAAGACGTATCCCAACGTCGCCCGGCTGCCGGTCTCGATCCGCATCGTCCTCGAGTCGGTGCTGCGCAACTGCGACGGCAAGAAGGTGACGGCGGAGCACGTCGCCGAGGTCGCCGGCTGGCACCCGAACGCGCCCCGGCTCGACGAGATCCCGTTCGTCGTCGCGCGCGTCGTCCTCCAGGACTTCACCGGCGTGCCGCTCCTCGCCGACCTCGCCGCGATGCGCAGCGTCGCGGCTCGGCTCGGCAAGGAGCCGAAGGCGATCGAGCCGCTGGTGCCGGTCGATCTCGTCGTCGACCACTCGGTGATGATCGACTACTTCGGCACCAAGAACGCGCTCGACCTCAACATGCAGCTCGAGTTCAAGCGCAACCTCGAGCGCTACCAGTTCATGAAGTGGGGCATGCAGGCGTTCGACACCTTCGGCGTCGTGCCGCCCGGCTTCGGCATCGTCCACCAGGTCAACCTCGAGTACCTCGCGCGCGGCGTCCACAAGGGCGCGGCGCCGTCCGAAGGCGCGCCGCCGGTGTACTACCCCGACTCGCTCGTCGGCACCGACAGCCACACGACGATGATCAACGGCATCGGCGTCGTCGGCTGGGGCGTCGGCGGCATCGAGGGCGAAGCGGCGATGCTCGGCCAGCCGGTCTACTTCCTCACCCCCGACGTCGTCGGCTTCGAGTTCAACGGCCGCCTCCGCGAAGGCGTCACGGCGACCGACCTCGTGCTGACCGTCACCGAGATCCTGCGGCGCGAGAAGGTCGTCGGCAAGTTCGTCGAGTTCTTCGGCGAGGGCGTCGAGAGCCTTTCGGTTCCCGACCGCGCGACGATGGCCAACATGGCGCCGGAGTACGGCGCGACGATGGGCTTCTTCCCGGTCGACGACAAGACGATCGACTACTTCCGCGGCACCGGCCGCACGAAGGACGAGATCGACGTCTTCCAGGCGTACTTCAAGGCGCAGGGCATGTACGGCATGCCGCGCGCCGGCCAGATCGACTACAGCAAGGTCGTGCGGCTCGACCTCGGCAGCGTCGCGCCGAGCCTGTCGGGACCGCGCCGCCCGCAGGACCGGATCGAGATCGGCCACGTCAAGGAGACGTTCACGTCGCTCTTCAGCAAGCCGCCGGCGGAGAACGGCTTCAACCAGCCGGCCGGCCACCTGCTCACGCGCCACCACGTCCGCGCTGCGGAGGCGCGCATCGACGAGCGAGCCGCCGACCCGACCGGCAAGAGCATCCCGCGCACGCCTTCGGTCCAGCCGGGCGCGCCGCGCTTCGTCGACGAGATGAACGCGAACAAGCCGACGCTCGCCGCCGCAGTGCACGAGGCGCCGCCCGAGCAACCCGACCTCGGCGACCGCTCGATCGGCAACGGCGACGTGCTGATCGCGGCGATCACGTCGTGCACGAACACGTCGAACCCGAGCGTCATGATCGCCGCCGGCCTGCTCGCGAAGAAGGCGGTCGAGGCCGGGCTCACGGTCGAGCCGCACGTCAAGACGTCGCTCGCTCCGGGGTCGCGCATCGTCACCGAATACCTGACGCGCGCCGGCCTGCTGCCGTATCTGGAGAAGCTCGGCTTCAGCCTCGCCGCGTACGGCTGCACGACGTGCATCGGCAACGCCGGCGACCTGACGCCGGAGATCAACGACGCGATCACGAAGAACGACCTCGTCTGCGCGGCGGTGCTCTCGGGCAACCGCAACTTCGAGGCGCGCATCCACCCGAACCTGAAGGCGAACTTCCTCGCCAGCCCGCCGCTCGTCGTCGCGTACGCGATCGCCGGCACGGTGCTCAAGGACCTCATGAGCGAGCCGGTCGGAAAGGGCAAGAACGGCAAGGACGTCTGGCTCGGCGACATCTGGCCGACCAGCTCCGAGGTTGCCGCGCTGATGAAGTTCGCGATGAACGGCACCGCGTACCGCAGCAACTACGAGAAGGTGGCGTCGGACCCGGGCGCGCTCTGGGAGCAGATCCGCGGCGTCACCGGGCAGGTCTACAACTGGCCCGAGTCGACCTACATCGCCGAGCCGCCGTTCTTCGCCGGCTTCGCGATGACGCCGCCGCCGCCGCCCGCCGCGATCCAGGGCGCGCGCGCGATGGCGCTGTTCGGCGACTCGATCACGACCGACCACATCTCGCCGGCGGGATCGATCAAGGAATCGTCGCCGGCCGGGATCTGGCTGAAGGAGCACGGCGTCACCAAGGCCGACTTCAACTCGTACGGCTCGCGCCGCGGCCACCACGAGGTGATGATGCGCGGCACGTTCGCCAACGTGCGGATCAAGAACCTGATGATCCCGCCGGGCCCCGACGGCTCGCGCGAGGAAGGCGGCGTCACGATCTTCCAGCCGTCGGGCGAGCAGATGTTCATCTACGACGCGGCGATGAAGTACGTCGCCGAGGGAACGCCGACGATCGTCTTCGGCGGCGAGGAATACGGCACCGGATCGAGCCGCGACTGGGCGGCCAAGGGAACGCAGCTGCTCGGCATCAAGGCGGTCGTCGCGCGCAGCTTCGAGCGCATCCACCGCTCGAACCTCGTCGGCATGGGCGTGCTGCCGCTGCAGTTCAAGTCGGGCGACTCGTGGGAG
>JASLGD010000301.1 GCA_030150305.1 Caldimonas sp.
CCGCGCGCGCCCGTGCTCGAGCTCTGGCGGCGCGTCGGCTTCATCAACGAGCTCGGCGCCGACCACATCTTCCCGGCCAAGCGGATCGCGATCGCGACGATCTTCGACCGCCTCGACCGCGGCATCTGCGCGCACTGCACGATCCGCGTCTTCGAGGAGTGCCAGACGCTGCCGCTGCCGATCGACGGCGCGGCGAGCGAGGCCTCGCCGGCGTCGCGCGCGCCGGCCGGCGCGTCCTGACGCGCGAACGCGAACCTCCCCATTTCTGCGGGTGACGCGCGGCCGCGCGAAGCGTCAGACTCGCAGCCGTTCCTTCAGCGAGGAGATCGGCCATGTTCGCAACCCAACGAAGAGACGGCAGGGGCTCGCACCGGCTGCTCGTGACCCTCGCGCTCGTCGCCGCGAGCGCCGCTGCCGGATTCGCGATCGGCCGCCATCCCGACTTCGGCAGCGGCGCGCGCGCGGCGTCGCTCCCGCCGACGACCTCGTCCGCGGCGACGGCGCCGCCGACGCACGACGGCTCGCTTCCCGACACCGCCGACACGCTCGGCCGCGAGAAGCTGCGCGACGAGGACGGCTCGCCGACGTTCTGATCGCTGCGTCGGGCCATGCGGCGGCAGAATCCCGCCTCGCACGGCCCGGCAAGATGGCGAAGAAGAACGCGCGCGTCAGCGAGACCCCGGCGACGCAATGGCTGCGTCGCCACGGCGTCGCCTTCAGCGAGCACGTCTACGACTACGTCGAGCACGGCGGAACGGCAGAGTCGGCGCGCCAGCTCGGCGTCGACGAGCACGCGGTCGTCAAGACGCTGGTGATGCAGAACGAGAAGGGCGAGCCGCTGATCGTGCTCATGCACGGCGACCGCGAGGTGAGCACCAAGAACCTCGCGCGCGCGATCGGCACCAAGGGCGTCGCGCCGTGCGCGCGCGATGCCGCCGAGCGGGCGAGCGGCTACCAGGTCGGGGGCACGTCGCCTTTCGCGACGCGCAAGGCGATGCCGGTCTACGTCGAGTCGACGATCCTCGCGCTCGACCGCATCTGCATCAACGGCGGCCGGCGCGGCTTTCTCGTCGGCATCGCGCCCGGCGTTCTCGTCACGCTGCTCGGCGCCACGCCGGTGGCGTGCGCGCTCTGACGCGGCTGGCGCAGAATCGGCGCCGCGATGCCCGCGTCGATGACTCCGTTCCTGCCCGCGCTCGCCGCGATCGCGGCGTATCTCGTCGGCTCGCTCTCGTTCGCCGTCATCGTCAGCCGCACCATGGGGCTGAGCGACCCGCGCACGTACGGCTCGGGCAATCCGGGCGCGACCAACGTGCTCCGCTCGGGAAGCAAGAAGGCAGCGATCCTCACGCTCGCGCTCGACGCGCTGAAGGGCTATGTGCCGGTGCTGCTCGCGGTCCAGCTCGGCCCGCGCTACGGCCTCGGCGAAGGCACGGTGGCGCTCGTCGCGCTCGCCGCCTTCGTCGGCCACCTGTGGCCGGTGTTCTTCCGCTTCCGCGGGGGCAAGGGCGTCGCGACCGCGGCCGGAACGCTGTTCGGAATCGATCCCGTGCTCGGCGCGGCGACGCTCGCGACCTGGCTCATCATCGCCGCGTTCTTCCGCTACTCGTCGCTGGCGTCGATCGTCGCCGCGGTGTTTGCGCCGTTCTGGCAGCTGCTCACCGACGGCAGCGGGCCGATCGCGTTCGCGCTGATCGCGATGGCGTTGCTGCTCGTCTGGCGGCACGAGGCGAACATCAAGCGCCTGTTCGCAGGGACCGAGAGCCGGATCGGCGGCAAGGCGCCGGTCGTTGCGGCCTCCACAGCCAAGAAGGCTCGGCGCGCGGCGCGCCACTGAGCGAACGATCGAACGTTCGTCGCGGTGCACGCGCGCGCGGGCGGCGGGTGGCCGATTTCCGGAACTAAAGGAGGAGGGCCGGCCGTTCAGGCCAGGGCCGGGGGACATGGAGGAAATCGGCCACCCGCCGCCCGCGCCCGGAGTGAGAACCAGAGACAGTGAAACGTGGTGCTCGTTTGGATCGGGACGGCAGGGCGCCCTGTTTTGCGGAAGTGAAGGAGGAGGGCCGGCCGTTCAGGCCAGGCCCGGGGGACATGGAGCAAAACAGGGCGCCCTGTCGTCCCGATCCCGTGGGCAACAACGACGAGATCCTTCGCTTCGCTCAGGACGACGCAGGAGAGATTGCGATCCGTCCCCGACCGAGATGCTCCGTCTAGCGCACGGTCGCCAGGCAGCTAGTAGCTGAGCCCCATCGCGTCGCGCACTTCTCGCATCGTCTCGCGGGCGACGGTGCGCGCGCGCTCGGTGCCGACCTCGACGATCCAGTGGACGTGCTTCGGGTTCGTCAGGTACGGCTCGGCGCGCTCGCGCCACGGCGCCTGCTCGCGCAGGATGGCGTCGATCACCGGCTGCTTGCACTCGAGGCAGCCGATCCCCGCGGTCGTGCAGCCCTGGACGACCCACGCCCTGGTCGCCGCATCGGAGTAGACCTTGTGCAGCTGCCAGACCGGGCACTTCTCGGGGTCGCCGGGGTCGCCGCGGCGCACGCGCGCCGGGTCGGTCTGCATGTGGCGGATCTTCCTCGTCACCTCGGCCGGCTCCTCGCGCATCGCGATCGCGTTGCCGTAGCTCTTGCTCATCTTGGTGCCGTCGAGGCCGACGAGCTTCGACGTTTCGGTGAGCAGCACGTCGGGCTCGACCAGGATCGTCTTGCCGGTGCCGCGCAGCTCGCCCTCGAGGTGCTCGCGGTCGCTCACCGAGAGCGAGCCGCCCGCCGCGACGATCGCGCGGCCGCGCTCGAGCGCCTCGGCGTCGCCGTTCTCGCGAAAGGCGTTCCTCGCCGCCTCGAAGTCCTTCGCGCGATCCTTGCCGAGCTTCTTCAGCGCCGCGCCGACGCGATCGGCGAAGTCGGGCTCGCGGCCGTAGAGGTGGTTGAAGCGGCGCGCGACCTCGCGCGTGATCTCGACGTGCGGCGCCTGGTCGACGCCGACCGGGACGTACGCCGCCTTGTAGATCAGGATGTCGGCCGCTTGCAGCAGCGGGTAGCCGAGGAAGCCGTACGTCGCGAGGTCCTTGTCCTTCAGGCGCTCGATCTGGTCCTTGTACGTCGGCATGCGCTCGAGCCAGCCGAGCGGCGTGCCCATCGCGAGCAGCGTGAAGAGCTCCGCGTGCTCGGGCAGGCGGCTCTGGATGAAGAGCGTCGCCTTGTCGGGATCGAGCCCGGCGGCGAGCCAGTCGGTGACCATCTCGTACACCGAGCTCTCGATGACCTCGCGCTCCTCGTAGTGCGTCGTCAGCGCGTGCCAGTCGGCGGCGAAGAAGAAGCACTCGTACTCGTCCTGCAGGCGGACCCAGTTCTTGAGCGCGCCGTGCCAGTGGCCGAGGTGCATCGCACCGGTCGGCCGCATGCCGGAGAGGACGCGCTTGCGCGGGCCGGCGCCCGGGGCGCCGGTCGACGCGGAGGAGGGTTCGCTCATCTGCTGCTAGGGGGTCGGCAAAGCGGCCGATTGTAGGTTTGCACGGCGTCGCGGCCGATACACTGCGGCGCCGATGAAGAACATCGTCGTCCTCGTCTCCGGGCGCGGCTCCAACATGGAGGCGATCGTTCGCGCCTGCGAGCGCGAGCGCTGGGACGCGCGCATCGCGGCCGTCGTCAGCAACCGCGCCGACGCCGCCGGCCTCGCGTTCGCGCGCGGGCACGGCATCGCGGCGGAGGTCGTCGACCACCGCGCGTTCGCGTCGCGCGACGCCTTCGACGCCGCGCTCGCCGAGACGATCGAGCGGCACCAGCCGGCGATCGTCGCGCTCGCCGGCTTCATGCGCATCCTCGGCGCCGAGTTCGTGCGTCGCTTCGACGGCCGCCTCGTCAACATCCATCCTTCGCTGCTGCCTGCCTTTCCGGGGCTGCACACGCATCGGCGCGCGATCGAGGCGGGCTGCAAGGCGAGCGGCGCCACGGTCCACTTCGTCACCGCCGATCTCGACCACGGCCCGATCGTCGCGCAGGCCGTCGTTGCGGTGCGTCCCGACGACAGCGAGGCGGCGCTCGCGGCGCGCGTGCTCGCGCAGGAGCACGTCCTCTATCCGCGCGCGATCCGCTGGCTCGTCGAGGGCTCGCTCGAACGGCGCGACGGCCGCGTCGTGCAGACGCGCGGCGAGGCGCAGCTGATCGCGGCGCTGTAGCGCGACGCGGCGCCGGTCGAGCCGCGCCGGCGCGGGGCCGGTCAGAAGAAGCTCGCCGCGGCGTTCACCGAGAACGCCAGGATCGTCGTGTTGAAGACGAACGACAGGATCGACTGGAAGAGCACGAGCCTGCGCATCGAGCGTGTCGTCACGCCGACGTCCGACGTCTGCGCGGTGACGGCGATCGTGAACGAGAAGTAGAGGAAGTCGTTGTGGTCGGGCTCGAAGCCCGGCTGCGAGTCGGGGAACGCCAGGCCGCGGTCGGGATCCTGCTTGTAGTACTCGCTTGCGTAGGTCAAGGCGAACAGCGTCGGCAGCAGCAGCCACGAGCCGAGGACGGTGACCGCCGCGAAGACGAGGTGCGGCAGCAGGTGGTGCGGCCCGGCCGCCTTCGCGGCCAGGAGCTCGAAGACGATCGCGACGAGGCTGACGACAGCGGCGCCGACGACGATCGCAAGCACGGCGGCGGCACTCTCCGCCTGCTCGAGCGCACGGCGCTTGTAGTGGCCGTGCTCGGCGCGCAGCAGCGCGACGACGACGAGCACGAGGTACAGCCAGACGAGCACGTTCCAGCCGAGCAGGGCGCGCACGACAAGCGACTCGATGCCCGGCCACGCCGCACCGACGACGCAGCCGACGACCACGCACGTGATCAGGCGCCGGTGCGTGAAGAGATGGTTCCTCGGTGCTTCCTCCGAGCTCGACGGTCCGCTGGGCACGCGCCTAGGATAATCGGCGCATGCGTCCGCCGGCCTTGCTCGACGCGCAGACCGAGCTCATTGGCCGGGTGCTGCGCTTCGAGCAGCCGGCGGAGCGCGTCGTCGCCGAGTTCGCTCGCGAGCACCGCGCGCTCGGCGCGCGCGACCGCCGCGTCCTCGCCGATGGCATCTTCGCGCTGCTGCGCAGGCTGGCGCTCTTTCGACACTTCGCTGCCTCCGGCGCGGGACCGCTCGAGCGGCGTCTCGCGATCGTGTCGTGGCGCGGCGACGAGCAGGTCCTGCAGGGAGCGCTGAGCGCGAGCGATCGCGCCTGGCTCGAGCGCTGCCGCTCGGTCGACGTGGCTGCGTTGCCCGAGGCGCTTCGCCACAACCTGCCGGAGTGGCTCGCCCAGCCGCTGCAGCGCACCCTCGGCGGCGAGTTCTGGTCGTGGGTCGAGGCGAACGACGCGGCCGCGCCGCTCGACCTGCGCGTCAATGCGCTCAAGTCCGACCGCGCCGCGGCGATCGCGCGGCTCGCGAACGAGGGCGTCGTCGCGACGCCGACGCCGCATTCGCCGCTCGGGCTGCGCGTCGACGGCAAGCCCTGGCTCGTGAACAGCGACGCCGTCGAGAGCGGCCTCGTCGAGGTGCAGGACGAAGGCAGCCAGCTGCTCGCGCTCGTCGTCGGCGCCCGCCGCGGCGACACGGTGGTCGACTTCTGCGCCGGCGCCGGCGGCAAGACGCTCGCGCTCGGCGCGCAGATGCGGGGCAGCGGCCGCGTCTACGCATTCGACGTCTCGGGCCATCGCCTCGCGGCGCTGCAACCGAGGCTCGCCAGGAGCGCTCTCGACAATGTCCATTCGATGCAGATTTCGGGCGAGCGCGACGAGCGTGTCGAACGGCTGGTCGGCAAGGTCGACCGCGTCCTCGTCGACGCGCCGTGCACGGGATCGGGGACGCTGCGTCGCCACCCCGACCTCAAGTGGCGCCAGGACGACGCCTCGCTCGCTGCGCTCGTCGCGTCGCAGCGGTCGATCCTGGCGACGGCGGCGAGGCTCGTGAAGCCGGGCGGTCGTCTCGTCTTCGCGACATGCAGCGTGCTCGCCGCCGAGGGCGAGGAGGTCGCCGCCGACTTCGAGCGGGCCGGCGGCGGCGCCTTCGTCCGCGTGCCGGCGGCGGAGGCGCTGCGCCGGGCACAGGTCGCAACGCCCGCAGCGCTCGTCGACGGCGACCGTCTGCGGCTGTGGACGCATCGGCATGCAACGGACGGCTTCTTCGCCGCGCTCTGGCAGCGCGGCTGATCGGGCCGCCGTGAGGCCGATTTGCCAAAGATCAAGACAGCCCGTGATATCCGTCGGATTTGAGGGAGTGCTCCCTAGACCCCTCGAATAGAATCCAAGGCCTCCCACAGACGTACGCGAAAGGTCCTGATGGACGTGCTGAACTCGGTGTCCCTCGCCCTGCTCGACTGGCTGAGCCACGGCTTCTCGGGTTTCAACGGCTGGGAGATCGTCGCCTACACGTTGATCACGACGCACGTCACGATCGCGGCGGTCACGATCTTCCTGCACCGCTCGCAGGCGCACCGCGCGCTCGACG
>JASLGD010000311.1 GCA_030150305.1 Caldimonas sp.
CGACGGCGCACCGGCGACGACGTCGTCGATCATCACCGAGGGCGTTCCGTCGGGGATCGCCGACTTCACCGAGACGCGGCTGCAGGACGCGGACACCGGAGCGGCGCCGGTCGGGCCGGCGCTGCCGCTGATCGGCAACCGGCCGGCAGGCGAGCAGCAGCGGATCCTCCTCGTCATGCTCGTCATCGGCCTGTTCGGCCTCATCGCGCTGACGATCCTCTCGTTCGTCTCGGCCGCTCGCGGCTCGGCGCAGGTCGCGGCGAGCGGCCAGGCGCTCATGCAGTCGCAGCGCCTCGCCAAGTCGGTGACGCAGGCGCTCACCGGCAATCCCGCGGCATTCACCGAGGTGAAGGACAGCATCGACGTCCTCGCCACCAACGTGCGCAGCCTGAAGACGGGCGAGGGCAGCGTCGCGGCAGCGCCGAGCGGCGTGCAGGACGCGCTCGACACGGCGCTGCCGCTCGTCGATCGCGCCGAGAAGAACGCCGGCGTCGTCGTCGCGAAGCAGAAGGAGCTGACCGAGGTCAGCCAGTCGCTGCGCGCGATCAACAGCCAGTCGGTCTCGCTCCTCGAGGCGAGCGAGGCGGTGCTGTCGCTGAAGATGCAGCGCGACAGCAACCCGGCCGAGATCTCGGCGCTGAGCCAGCTCGTCATGCTGACGCAGCGGATCGGCAAGTCGGCCAACGAGTTCCTGACCGCCGAGGGCGTCAACCCCGAGGCGGTGGTCCAGCTGAGCAAGGACCTGACGTCGTTCAACGAGATCACCAAGGGCCTGATCGACGGCAATCCGCAGATGGGCCTGCCCGGCACGCGCGACCAGCAGGTGCGCGATCGCCTGATCGCGCTCAACAAGCAGTACCAGGACACGCGCGCACGCGGCGCGACGATCCTCGACAACCTCGCCGGCCTGAACGCCGCGCGCGACGCCCAGAACACGATCGTCACCGACAGCGAGCCGCTCCGGAAAAGCCTCGAGCAGGTCCAGGACAAGCTCGGCACCGAGACCGGGTTCAGCGGCTTCACGCTGTTCCTGCTGCTCCTCTGCGCGCTGCTCGTGATCGCCGGCGGCGCCGGGTTCCTGAGGCTGTACGTCGCCGAGCAGGCGCAGCGCGCATCGCTCGCGCAAGCGCGCCGCGTCGAGGCCGAGAGCCAGGAGAAGGAAGCCAAGCGCGTCAACGACGCCAACCAGGCGGCGATTCTTCGCCTGATGAACGAGCTGCAGGGCGTCGCCGAAGGCGACCTGACGCAGCAGGCGACCGTCACCGAGGACATCACGGGCGCGATCGCCGACTCGGTCAACTACACCGTCGAGGAGCTGCGCAATCTCGTCTCGCAGGTGCAGGGAACGGTCGGCCGCGTGACGTCGACGACCGAGCAGGTCGAGGCGAACTCGACCGAGCTGCTGGCGACCGCGTCGGAGCAGCTGCGCGAGATCCGCGACACCGGCGAGTCGGTGCTGCAGATGGCGAGCCGCATCAACAACGTGTCGTCGCAGGCGCAGGAGACGGCGCAGGTCGCGCGGCAATCGCTGCAGGCCGCCGAGTCGGGCCTGAAGGCGGTGCAGAACACGATCGGCGGCATGAACTCGATCCGCGACCAGATCCAGGAGACCTCGAAGCGGATCAAGCGGCTCGGCGAGTCGTCGCAGGAGATCGGCGAGATCACCGAGCTGATCTCGGACATCACGGAGCAGACGAACGTGCTGGCGCTGAACGCCGCGATCCAGGCGGCGTCCGCCGGTGAAGCGGGCCGCGGCTTCTCGGTCGTTGCCGAAGAAGTGCAGCGGCTCGCCGAACGGTCGGCCGACGCGACGCGGCAGATCGCGGCGCTCGTCAAGACGATTCAGACCGACACCCAGGACGCCGTCGGCGCGATGGAGCGCTCGACCCAGGGCGTCGTCGAGGGAACGCGACTGTCCGACGCGGCGGGTACCGCGCTCGGGGAGATCGACCGCGTCACGCGCCAGCTGACCGACCTCGTCGCGCAGATCTCGCAGCAGTCGCTCTCCGAAGCGCAGTCGGCCAACGTCGTCGCCGCCAACATCCAGCACATCTTCGCGGTCACCGAGCAGACCGGCGAGGGCACGCGATCGACGGCGCAGATGGTGCGCGAGCTGTCGCGCATCGCCGAGGAGCTGAAGCAGTCGGTGTCGCGATTCAAGATCGGCTGACCCGCCGCGTTCCCGACGCCCCACGACGAACCTCGCGAGACGCCCGATGGACAGCCAGCTGATGGGAATCGACCACCTGCCGCGGACCGGGCCGGGGGACGACCTCAGCTCGATCGCGTGGGTGCATGAAGAGCTGCGCCGCTCGCTCGAGGCGGCGCACAAGTCGCTGCGCCGCTTCCTGAAGGACGCCGAGGCCGTCACCGGCTCCGACATCGATTCGGTCGATCCCGGCGTGCTGCGCGCCGCGCGCTCGCAGATCCACCAGGGCGTCGGCGCGCTCGAGCTGGTCGGGCTGCCCGCGGCGGCGATCGTCCTGCGCGCGTGCGAGACCGCCGTGCAGCGCGCGATCGCCAAGCCGAAGTCGCTGACGCCCGAGCTCGTCTCCGACCTCGAGAAGGCGTCGTTCGCGCTGCTCGATTACCTGAGCCGGCTGCTCGCCGGCAAGAACGTCTCGTCGCTCTCGCTCTTTCCGGCGTACCGCGCCGTGCAGGAAGGCGTCGAGGCCGAGCGCGTTCATCCGGCCGACCTCTGGCCGGTCGACTGGCGCTGGCGCGACGTCGCCAACGACCCGGCGGTCACTCCGCGCACCGCCGACACCGGGGTGCGCGCCGACTTCGAAGGCCACCTGCTCGCGCTGATGCGCGGCACGCAGGCGCTCACGGCGGCCGCCAGGATCAGCGACACCTGCGCCGCGCTCGGCGCCGGCACGAGCCATCCGCAGGTACGCACGTTCTGGAACCTCGCCGCCGCGATGTTCGAGGCGCAGCACCACGGGCTGCTCGCCTTCGACGTCTTCACCAAGCGCGTCGCGTCGCGCCTGCTCGCGCAGCTGCGCCTGCTCGAGCGCGGCGATTCCGACGTCTCCGAGCGGCTCGCGCGCGACGCGCTCTTCTTCTGCTCGCAGGCGGCGCCCGCAGGTCGCGGCACGCACGTGCCGCGGCTCGACGCCGTCCGCGAGGCGTACGGCTTCGCCGACGACGAGCCGACCGACTACGCGCACAGCGTGCTCGGCCGCTTCGACCCGGCGATCATCACCCACGCCAAGAAGCGCGTCGCCGCAGCCAAGGAGGCGTGGCAGGCGATCGCGGGCGGCGAGCTGCATCGTCTGTCGGGCCTGTCGGAGCAGTTCGCGCTCGTCGGCGACTCGTTGCGTCGCCTGTTCCCGTTCGGCGAGGCGTTCGCCGCCGAGCTGCAGGGCGCGGTGCAGCAGACGCAGGCCGCGCAGGCGGCGCCGGCTGCGCCGCTCGCGATGGAGGTCGCGACCAGCCTGCTCTACCTCGATGCCGCGCTCGAGGACGGCGACTTCGACCAGCCCGAGCCCGCCGAGCGCATCAAGCGGCTCGGCGAGCGGCTCGCGAAGGTGCGCCAGAAGTCGCCGCCCGATCCGCTCGAGCCGTGGATGGAGGAGCTGTACCGGCGCGTCTCCGACCGGCAGACGATGGGCAGCGTCGTCCAGGAGCTGCGCGCGTCGCTGCTCGAGATCGAGAAGGCGATCGACAAGTTCTTCCGCAACCCGACCGACGCTTCGGTGCTGAACGACGTTCCGCAGCAGCTCGGCTCGATGCGCGGCGTGCTCTCGGTGCTCGGCGTCGACGCCGCGGCGCAGGCGCTGGTGCGCATGCGCAGCGAGATCGACGGCCTCGCGACGACGCAGGTCGACCCGGCCAAGATCGGCTCGTCGGGAGTCTTCGAGCGCATCGCCGGCAACCTCTCGGCGCTCGGTTTCATGATCGACATGCTGAGCGTGCAGCCGCAGATGGCGAAGTCGCTCTTCGTGTACGACAGCGCGGCCGGGACCCTGGCGCCGGTGATGGGGCGAAGCGCGGCGCCGAAGCCGCCGCCGATCGAGATTCGCCTGCTCGAGCAGGCGCAGATGCTCGCCTTCACGTCGGTGCGCGAGGACGTCCCGGTCGAGGAGGTCAAGCGCGACCTCGAGCGGTTGTCGCAGGAGGCGCACGCCGCCGACCAGCCGGCGCTCGCCGCTGCGGTGCAGAAGGCGCAGGAAGCGCTCGACACCGCGCAGGACGAGGGCGACATCGCGAGCGCGCGCGGCGAGCTCTCGGAAGCGCTGGTCGACTTCGTCGCGACGTCGACCGAGCCCGCTGCGCTGGCGCCGGTCAGCGCGCCGGTGCCGCTCGAGCCGATCAAGCCGATCGCGCTGGTCGAGGACTTCGAGCACGACGACGAGATGCGCGAGGTCTTCCTCGAGGAAGCGCGCGAGGTCGTGCAGGGCGGGCGCGCGGCGAGCGCGCAGCTGCGCGGCGCGCCCGACGACCTCGCGCTGATGACGACGCTCAGGCGCGCGTTCCACACGCTGAAGGGCAGCTCGCGCATGGTCGGGCTGAAGGCGTTCGGCGAAGCCGCCTGGTCGTGCGAGCAGGTCTTCAACACGCAGCTCGCCGAGCAGCGCGCCGCCGAAGCGCCGCTGCTCGACTTCTCCGACTGGGTGCTCTCGTACCTCGGCGACTGGGTCGAGGACATCGCCGCGCATCGCAGCGGCCTGCACAACGAGCGCGACGTCCAGATCGCCGCCGGCAAGCTCGCCGGCACCGGCGTCGCCGCGGCGCCCGCCGCCGACATCGCGCTGCCGATCGGCCTGCCGGCCGAGCTGCCGACGAGCGCCGACCTCGAGCTGCTCCCGGTCGGCGAGACGTCGTCGCTCGCGCCGCTCGAGGCGCCGGCGTTCGAAGACACGGCGCCCGCCGAGGAACCGCCTGCGATCAAGGTCGAGGACGCCCACGGCCTCGCGTTCGAGCTCGACCTCTCGAAGTTCGACGGCGGCAGCGGCGACGCCGGCGCACGCGTGCCGCCGGCGGCACCGACGCTCGCCGACCCGGCGGCCTCGCCGATGTTCGACCGCTTCGACGAAGCGCAGCCGACCGGCAAGCCGCCACGCTCGATCTCGGGGCATGCCGAGTTCGCAGGCTCGTCCGACTTCGTCGATCTCGATCTCACCAGCCCGAGCGACGGTCGCGAGCTGATCCAGCCCCTCGCGCCGAGCGACGACGCTGCGCGCGCGCACGACGCGATGGCCGGGCTCTCGCTCGACCTCTCGACCGGCGACGCCGAACGCGGCGATCCGCGCACCGCTCCGGTCGACCTCGAGCTCGACGGCGAACCGTCGGCGCCCGAGCAGGGAAGCGACGAGAACGTCAAGGTCGTCGGGCCGCTCCGGATCGGCATCCCGCTCTTCAACATCTATCTCAACGAGGCCGACGAGCTGTCGCGCCGCCTCGTCACCGAGGTCGCCGAATGGGCGATGGAGCTGCATCGGCCGGTCGGCGAGGTGCCGATCGCGCTCGCGCACTCGCTCGCCGGCAGCTCGGCGACGGTCGGCTTCACCGACCTCTCGCACCTCGCGCGCTCGCTCGAGCACGCGCTCGCGCGCACGCAGGTGATCGGCCACGGCACCGACGAAGAGGCGCGCCTGTTCGTCAACGCGGCCGAGGAGATCCGTCGCCTGCTGCACCAGTTCGCCGCCGGCTTCCTGGAGCAGCCCGCGCCCGACCTGCTGGTGCGACTCGCCGAGCACGAAGTCAGCTCGGCGTTGCGACTCGAGGCGGCGACCGCCGCGTCGGAGCTCGCCGAAGGACAGGACACCGTCTCGCCGGGCGAGCCGCCGCTCGCCGTCGAGTCGCTGCTCAAGCTCGACGGCATCGACGACGCCGCCGATGCCGCGAACGATGCGCACGCAGAGGCGTCGCCGGTCGCCGACGCACCGACTGGCGAGGTCCGCAAGGCCGCGCCGCCGCTGCCCGAGGTGTCGACGTCGGCCGAGCCGTTGCCGGTCGCGAG
Source organism: Caldimonas sp. (assembly GCA_030150305.1). Lineage (GTDB taxonomy): Bacteria > Pseudomonadota > Gammaproteobacteria > Burkholderiales > Burkholderiaceae_C > Schlegelella_A. The sequence goes on from JASLGD010000311.1 coordinate 5,966, forward strand.
CAGCGCTGCCGAAGCGCCCGTCGCCGCGGCGCCGAGCGCGGACGACGCGGGGTCGTCTCCGTGGCCCCCGCTCGAAGCGCACGCCGCGCCTGCAGCGCACGTGGCCCCCGAAGCGCACGCCGCGCCCGAAGCGCACGCCGCGTCCGAAGCGCACGCCGCGCCCGAAGCGCATCCCGTGCCCGAGGCGCACGGCCATGGCGAAGAGACGCCGTCGACGTTCGGCGCGCTCGGCAGCTTCCAGCCGCTCGGTGTCGCCGAGCTGAAGCCGCTCGGCGCAGCGCCGGTGGAAACGGGCCGGGCGGCGCCGGCGCGGCCGTCGACGTTCGGCGATGTCGACGACGACATCGACGCCGTCGACGCGGTCGACCTCGAGCTGTTCCCGATCTTCGAGGAGGAAGCGCTCGAGCTGCTGCCCAAGCTCGACGGCGAGTTGCGCGCGTGGCTCGTCGCTCCCGCCGAGTCGAGCCATGCTGCCGCGTGCATGCGCACGCTCCACACGCTGAAGGGCGGCGCGCGTCTCGCCGGCGCGATGCGCCTCGGCGAGATGTCGCACCGCCTCGAGACGCGGATCGAGCGACTGGTCGCCAACGATGGCCAGGCGAGCGCCGGCGACATCGAGGCGCTGCAGTCGGTCTGCGATGCGATGACGCAGGCGTTCGAGGCGCTGCGCAGTCGCGATGCGCAGGCATACGCCGACGCCGTCGCCGCCGCGACCTCGGCGCCGGTCGCCGTGCCGCAGCGCGAGACGCGGCCGGCACCGCTTCCGGACGCGCCGGTGTTCGTCGCCACGCCCGAGATCCCCGCCATCGAGCCGACGAAGGCGGCCAACGACGAGCCGCCGCCGGTCGAAGCGCCGCGCCGCGAGCGTCCGGTCGAAACGCGGGCGCAGCCGGCGCCCGCCGGCGAGCCGGCGACGATCGACTGGTCGCGCTTCGCGCGCGATGCACAGAAGACGCAGGCGGCCAAGCCTGCCGACCGGGCGACACCGACCGCGCAGTCGGCGGTGCGCGTGCGCGCGCCGCTGCTCGACCGGCTCGTCAATCAGGCCGGCGAAGTCAGCATCACGCGGTCGCGGATCGAGACCGGCGTCGGCCAGATCAAGGGCTCGCTCGCCGACCTCACCGAGAACCTCGAGCGCCTGCGCGGCCACCTGCGCGACATCGAGCTGCAGGGCGAGGTGCAGATGAGCTCGCGGCTCGAAGCCGCGAAGGCGTTGTCGCAGGAGTTCGATCCGCTCGAGTTCGACCGCTTCACGCGCTTCCAGGAGCTGACGCGGATGATGGCCGAGTCGGTCAACGACGTCGCCACCGTGCAGCGCACGCTGCAGCGCTCGATCGAATCGACCGAGGACGAGCTCGTCGCCCAGGCCCGGCTGACGCGCGACCTGCAGGACGACCTGCTGCGCACGCGCATGGTCGAGTTCGAGGGCCTGTCGGACCGCCTCTACCGCGTCGTCCGCCTCGCCGCCAAGGAGACCGGCAAGCTGGTCCGCCTCGACATCGTCGGCGGCTCGATCGAAATCGACCGCGGCGTCCTCGACCGCATGACCGGCGCGTTCGAGCACCTGCTGCGCAACTGCGTCTCGCACGGCATCGAGCTGCCCGAGGTGCGCAAGGCGGCCGGCAAGGATCCGACCGGAACGATCGTCGTCTCGCTCTCGCACGAGGGCAACGAAGTCGGCGTCGAGTTCCGCGACGACGGCGCCGGCCTCGACCTTGCGCGGATCCGCGCCAAGGGCGAGGCGAGCGGGCTGATCGAGCCCGGCAGCGTGCACAGCGACGCCGAGCTCGCCAATCTCATCTTCACCGCCGGCTTCTCGACCGCCGACACCGTCACCGAGCTCGCCGGCCGCGGCGTCGGCATGGACGTCGTCCGCGCCGAGGTGATCGCGATGGGCGGCCGCATCGAGACCGCGACCGCCGCCGGCCAGGGCACGTCGTTCAAGCTCGTGCTGCCGCTGACGACGGCGGTGACGCGCGTCGTGATGCTGCGTTGCGGCGAGACGATGGTCGCCGTGCCGTCGACGCTCGTCGAGATCGTCCGCCGCGCGACGCCGGGAGAGGTCGAGAACGGCTACGCGAGCGGCGGCTACGAGTACGGCGGCCAGATCGTGCCGTTCTTCTGGCTCGGCGCGCTGCTCCAGCTCGGCTCGCGTCCCGATGCGTCGCAAGCCCGCACGCGCACGGTCGTCGTCGTCCGCAGCGCGCAGCAGCGCATCGCGGTGCACGTCGACGAAGTGCTCGGCAACCAGGAAGTCGTCGTCAAGAACCTCGGCCCGCAGCTGTCGCGCCTGCCCGGCCTGGCCGGCATGACGCTGCTGGCGTCGGGCGCGGTCGCGCTGATCTACAACCCGGTCGCGCTCGCGACGCTCTACGGCGAGGCGGCGCGCACGGCGATGGCGCCGCGCGCCCCGGGCGCGCCCGCCTCGCCGCTGCTGCCGGCCGAAGCGCCGTCGGCAACGAGCGCGGCGCCGCTCGTCCTCGTCGTCGACGACTCGCTGACGGTGCGCCGCGTCACCCAGCGCCTGCTCGTTCGCGAGGGCTATCGCGTCACGCTCGCCAAGGACGGCCTCGACGCGCTCGAGCGTCTCGCCGAGGAAGTGCCGCGCGTCGTCCTCTCCGACATCGAGATGCCGCGGATGGACGGCTTCGACCTCGTGCGCAACATCCGTGCCGACGCGCGGCTGCGCGACCTGCCGGTGATCATGATCACGTCGCGGATCGCGCAGAAGCACCGCGACCACGCGACCGAGCTCGGCGTCGACCACTACCTCGGCAAGCCCTACTCCGAGGAAGACCTGCTCGCGCTGATCGCGCGCTACATCGCGCCGGTGCAGGCCGAGGCCTGATCCCGCCGCGGCGGCGGTCGAGGCCATCGTTGAGCGCTCGACCGACCCGCGTCGGCGAGGTGTTGGCGATGGTGTTGGCCGTCGTCACGGTGTTCGCGATCTTCGACTTCATCGCGTTCGTCTCGATCGCGCTCGCGCTCGGCGGCGATGCGATCAACGGGAAGGTCGAGGGCGGCCGCTTCTTCCTCGGCAGCCACGGCCATTTCACCGAGGTCTCGCAGCGCGTCTTCACGTACAGCAAGTGGCACGCGTACACCGTGTTCGCCGCCTACGCGGTGATGTTCCTCGGCGGCGCCGTCGTCGGGGCGCAGCAGCTGTCCGGTCGCGACGCGACCTGAGCGTCGTCGACGCCGCCTCGCGTCGTCGCGGTCGCGGCGACGTCACTCCTTGTCGCGGATCGCGCCGTAGCGCTGCAGCGTCTTCGCGCGCGCGGCGGCGTGGTCGACGATCGGCGACGGATAGTCGCGGCCGAGCTCGACCCCGGCGGCCTCGAGCTCGATCGGGCTCGCCAGCCACGGCGCGTGGATCTGCTCGTCGTCGAGGCGAGCGAGCTGCGGCAGGTAGCGGCGGATGAACTTGCCCTGCGGATCGAAGCGGCGGCTCTGCGTCAGCGGGTTGAAGATGCGAAACCACGGCTGTGCGTCGCACCCGGTCGACGCCGCCCATTGCCAGCCGCCGTTGTTGGACGCCAGGTCGTAGTCGATCAGGTGGAGCGCGAAGTAGGCCTCGCCTCTGCGCCAGTCGATGCCGAGGTCCTTGGTGAGAAAGCTCGCCGTCAGCATGCGCAGGCGGTTGTGCATCCAGCCGGTCTGGTTGATCTGCGCCATCGCCGCGTCGACGAGCGGATAGCCGGTGCGGCCCTCGCACCACGCGGCGAACGCTTCGTCGGCGTGGCGGCCGTGCTCGAAGCGGAGGCGCTCGTACGCCGGCTTGCAGCTCGCGCCGACGACGTGCGGGAAGTGGTGCAGGACCTGGTGGAAGAAGTCGCGCCAGATCAGCTCGGAGAGCCACGTCTCGGCGCCGCGTGCGTGCCGGTCCGCGGCAGCGGCGCGCGCGCGTGCCGCCGCGGCGACGCGACGGATCGAGATCGTGCCGAAGCGCAGGTGCACGCCGAGGTAGCTCGGCCCCTTGACCGCCGGGAACTCGCGTGCCGTCGCGTAGTCGTCGATCCGCGTCAGGAAGTCGGCGAACAGCGCCTCCGCCGCAGCGCCGCCGCCGTGCACCTTGAGCTCGCCGAGGTTGGTCCCGACGAAGCCGAGCCGGGACAGCGTCGGCGTTTCGCGATCGGCTCCGGCCGGCATCGCCGCGAGGCTCGCCGCGTGGCGCTCGACCGGATACGCCGTCAGGTAGAAGTCGTCGAGCTTGGCGAGCCAAGCCGCCTTGTACGGCGTGAAGACGCTGTACGGCTTGCCGCTCGTCGTCAGCACCTCGCTGCGTTCGAAGACGACGTGGTCCTTCGACGTGTGCAGCGCGACGCCGAGGTCGGCGAGCGCGCCGCGGACGTGCGCGTCGCGCTTCAGCGCGTACGGATCGTCGTCGTGGTTGGCGTAGACGGCCTGCACGCGCAGCCCGGCGGCGAGCGCGACGATCTCGTCGGCGCCGTCGCCGTGGCGGACGAGCAGGCGAACGCCGGCGACGCCGGCGCTTCGCCCCAGCGCGGCGAGGTCCGCGGCGAGCGCGTCGACGCTCTCGACGATGAACTCGACGCGGCGGTCGGCGCGCGGCAGCGGGTCGAGGATCGCGCGGTCGTAGACGAACGCGCACCAGACCTGGCGTGCCGCCCGCAGCGCGTGATAGAGCGCGGCGTGGTCCGCCGCGCGCAGGTCGCGACGGAACCAGACGAGGGCGCTGTCGAGCTCCTTCTCCACCGCCGTCAAGTGTGCCGAAAGGCCGCACCCGCCGTGCGGAACGGCGCGCTGGCGGCGCTCCGGAATAAAATCTCGGCATGACTTCGGCGTCGATCAACCTGACGAACCAGTTCCTGATCGCCATGCCGGGAATGAGCAGCGGGACCTTCGCCGGCACGGTCGTCTACCTGTGCGAGCACAGCGACAAGGGTGCGCTCGGGCTCGTCATCAACAAGCCGATCGACATCACGCTGAAGAGCCTGTTCGAGAAGGTCGAGCTCTCGCTCGACCGCGACGACATGGCCGAGCTGCCCGTCTACTTCGGCGGCCCCGTGCAGACCGAGCGCGGCTTCGTCCTCCACGAGCCGCAGTCGGGCGAGAACGGCGACAGCGCGTACAACTCGTCGCTCAGGATCGCCGGCGGCCTCGAGATGACGACGAGCAAGGACGTCCTCGAGGCGATCTCGAACGGCGCCGGGCCGAAGAAGGTGCTCGTCACGCTCGGCTACAGCGGCTGGGCGGCGGGCCAGCTCGAGGACGAGATCAGCCGCAACGGCTGGATCACGGTCGAGGCCGAGCCCGAGATCATCTTCGACACGCCCGTGAGCCAGCGCTACGACAAGGCGCTCTCGCTGCTCGGCATCGACGCCCACATGCTCAGCTCGGACGCGGGGCACGCGTGAGCAGAGCCGTCGCTCCGACCATCACCCCCCGCTCCTATCTCGCTTTCGACTTCGGCACGCGGCGCGTTGGCGTCGCGAGCGGCAATGCGCTGACCGGAACGGCGACTCCGCTCGCGACGATCGAGCAGCGCGGCGACGCGCGCGACGCTGCGATCGCGGCGCTCGTCGCCGAGTGGCGCCCCGACGAGCTCGTCGTCGGCGTGCCGTTCCATCCCGACGGCGCGCCCCACGCGAACACCGCGCGCGCGCGGCGCTTCGCGCGCGAGCTCGCCGCCCGGTTCAAGCTGCCGGTGCACGAGGTCGACGAGCGCTACACGACGACCGACGCCAGGCGCGCCGGCGCCGCCGACGTCGACGCCGCGGCGGCGGCGATCGTGCTCGAGCAGCATCTGGCGGCGATCGCATGAGCGCAGCCGCGCAGCTCGACGCCGAAGCGCTCTACGCCGAGCTGCTCGACGGCGTGCGCCGCCTGCTGAAGCCCGGCGGCGCGCTGGTCGGCATCACGTCGGGCGGGGCGTGGCTCGCCGAGCGGCTGCAGAAGGACCTCGGGCTCGCCGGCGCGCCCGGCGTGCTCTCGATCGCGCTGCACCGCGACGACTTCTCGCAGCGCGGCCTCTCGGGCGGCGCGGAGAACACCAAGCTGCCGTTCGACATCGAGGGGCGCCACATCGTCCTCGTCGACGATGTCCTCTACACCGGCCGCACGATCCGCGCCGCCGTCAACGAGCTGTACGACTTCGGCCGGCCGGCGAGCGTCGCGCTCGCGGTGCTCGTCGACCGCGGCGGCCGCGAGCTGCCGATCGCGGCGGCTTGCGCGCCGGCGACGATCGAGCTGCCCGCCGACAAGCGCATCCGCCTCGCGCGCGACAGCGACGGCCGCTTCAGCTTCGAGATCCGCTGATGTTCGGTCGTCGCAATCCGCAGCTCAACGACAACGACGAGCTGATCCATCTGCTCTCGATCGAGGGGCTGCCGGTGGCGACGCTGCAGCACATCCTCGACACAGCGGGAACGTTCCTGAGCGTCAACGACCGCGAGGTGAAGAAGGTGCCGCTGCTGCGCGGCAAGAGCGTCTTCAACCTCTTCTTCGAGGACTCGACGCGGACCCGCACGACCTTCGAGATCGCCGCCAAGCGGCTCTCGGCCGACGTCATCAACCTCGACATCGCGCGCTCGAGCACCGCCAAGGGCGAAAGCCTGCTCGACACGATCGCCAATCTCTCGGCGATGCACGCCGACATGTTCGTCGTCCGCCACTCGGAGAGCGGCGCGCCCTACCTCATCGCGCAGCACTGCGCGCCGCAGGTGCACGTGGTCAACGCCGGCGACGGCCGCCACTCGCATCCGACGCAGGGCCTGCTGGACATGTACACGATCCGCCACTACAAGCGCGACTTCACCCAGCTCACGGTGGCGATCGTCGGCGACATCGTGCACTCGCGCGTCGCGCGCTCCGACATCCACGCGCTGACGACGCTCGGCGTGCCCGAGATCCGCGCCGTCGGCCCGAAGACGCTCGTGCCCGGCGACCTCAAGGAGATGGGCGTGCGCGTCTGCCACGACATGGCCGAGGGCGTGCGCGGCGCCGACGTGATCATCATGCTCCGGCTGCAGAACGAGCGGATGAGCGGCGCGATGCTGCCGAGCGCGGGCGAGTACTTCAAGACGTTCGGCCTCGACGCCGCGAAGCTCGCGCTTGCCAAGCCCGACGCGATCGTCATGCACCCGGGCCCGATCAACCGCGGCGTCGAGATCGACTCGACGGTCGTCGACGGCACGCAGAGCGTGATCCTGCCGCAGGTCACGTTCGGCATCGCAGTGCGCATGGCCGTGATGTCGATCATCGCCGGCAACGCGCCATGAGGCGCGTTGCCGGCGATGACGGAGTCATGGCACCCCTCGCAACCCTGCGCCCAGCGGAGGGCAAAAGAAAGGCACGAGGTACGCATCGATGAGTCGGCTGTTGATACGGGGCGCGCGCCTGATCGATCCGGCGACCGGGTGCGACGAGCCCGGCGACCTCGCCGTCGCCGACGGCCGGATCGCGATCGTCGGTGGAGAGCGCGCCGACGACGGCGCCCGCTCGCGACTCTCCGATTTCGCCGCCGAGCGATCGATCGACGCGCGCGGCGCCGTCGTCGCGCCCGGCCTGGTCGACCTCGCGGCGCGCCTCGGCGAGCCGGGCAGCGAGCACGCCGGCCTGCTCGCGTCCGAGCTCGCGGCGGCCGTCGCCGGCGGCGTGACGAGCCTCGTCTGCCCCCCGGACACCGACCCGGTGCTCGACGAGCCCGGTCTCGTGACGATGCTCAAGTTCCGCGCCCGCAACCTGCACCTGGCGCGGCTCTATCCGCTCGGCGCGCTCACCCAGGGCCTGAGGGGCGAGGCGCTGACCGAGATGGCCGAGCTGCGCGAGGCCGGCTGCGTCGGCTTCTCGCAGGCCGACGTCGCGATCCGCGACACGCTCGTCCTCCACCGCGCGCTGCAGTACGCGGCGACGTTCGGCTTCACGGTCTGGCTGCGGCCGAACGACGCCTGGCTCGGCAACGGCGTCGCCGCCAAGGGGCCGCTCGCGACCCGGCTCGGCCTCTCGGGCGTCCCCGTGATCGCCGAGACGATCGCGCTGGCGACGATCTTCGAGCTGATGCGCGACACCGGCGCGCGCGTGCACCTGTGCCGGCTGAGCAGCGCCGCCGGCGTCGAGCTCGTGCGCGCCGCCAAGGCCGAAGGGCTGCCGCTGACGTGCGACGCGAGCATCCACCAGCTGCACCTGATCGACGTCGACATCGGCTACTTCGACTCGGCGATGCGGCTGGTGCCGCCGCTGCGCCAGCAACGCGACCGCGACGCGATCCGCGCCGCGCTCGCCGACGGCACGATCGACGCGCTCGTCAGCGACCACACGCCGGTGATGGAGGACGCCAAGCACCTGCCGTTCGCCGAGGCCGAGCCGGGCGCGACCGGGCTCGAGCTGCTGCTCGGCGCGGCGCTGAAGTGGGGCGAGGCGACCCGGCTCGGGCTGGCGAAGACGCTCGCCACCGTCACCAGCCGGCCGGCCGCAGTGCTCGCACGCTCGCGCGGCGAGGCGGAGACGACGACGCGCGGCCTCCTCGAAGGCGCGCCCGCGGACCTCTGCCTCTTCGCCGCCGACGCGTCGTGGACCGTCGACGGCACCACGCTCGCGAGCCGCAGCCACCACACGCCGTTCGCGCGCTACGAGATGCCGGGCCGGGTCCGCTGCACGCTCGTCGCCGGCGAAGTCGCCTACGAAGCGACGGACTGACGCGGTGGCGCCGTGATGCGGCGCGCGCGCGCGCTGGCGCGGCTCGCGCACGCCGTCGGCCACGGGCTGCACGGGCTCGCGATCGTGCTGTTCGCGTTCCGGTCGCTCGACGTCGTCGCCCGCCGCGAGCGCATCCGCTGGTGGTCGCGCAAGATGCTCGCGGTGCTCGGCATCGCATTCGAGCACGAAGGCGAGCCTGCCGCGCGTGCCGCGCTCCTCGTCGCCAACCACATCTCGTGGCTCGACATCATGGCGGTGCACGCGGTCGTGCCGGCGGCGCGCTTCGTCTCGAAGGCCGACGTCAAGGGCTGGCCGCTCGTGGCGCGCCTCGTCGACGCCGCCGGCACGCTCTATCTCGAGCGCGAGAAGAAGCGCGATGCGCTGCGCGTCGTCCACGCGATCGCCGCTGCGCTCGCCGGCGGCGAGGTCGTGGCCATCTTCGCCGAAGGAACGACGTCGACCGGCCATGGCTTGCTGCCGTTCCACGCCAACCTGCTGCAGGCGGCGATCTCGACCGCCGCGCCGGTGCAACCGCTCGCGCTGCGCTACTCGGACGCGACGCACGCGGTCAGCGAGGCGGTCGAGTTCGTCGGCGACACCGGCTTGTTGACGAGCCTGTGGCGGATCGCCTGCGGCGACGGCGTGGGCGTCCGGCTGACGTTCCTGCCGCCGCGGCCGAGCGCCGGGCTCGAGCGGCGGGCGCTGGCAGCGCAACTGCGCGCCGACATCGCCGGCGCGCTCGGCATCGCGCCGACGTGATCGCTTGTCGCGCTCGGCACGCGTCGATGTCGTGATCGCTGGCGCGCTCGGCACGCGCCGACGCGTGATCGCTAGCGCGCTCGGCCCTGGGCGGCGACCGCGGCGGCGGCACGCGCCGCCGCCGCGGGGTCGCCGAGGTAGTAGCTGCGGATCGGCTGGAGCGCGTCGTCGAGCTCGTACACGAGCGGGATGCCGTTCGGAATGTTGAGGCCGACGATCTCGGCGTCGCCGATGCCGTCCAGGTGCTTGATCAGCGCCCGCAGCGAGTTGCCGTGCGCCGCGATCAGGACGCGCTGGCCCGAGCGGATCGCCGGCGCGATGCGCTCGTTCCAGAACGGCAGCACGCGCGCGACCGTGTCCTTCAGGCATTCGGTGAGCGGTACCTGCCCGGGGGCCAGTCGCGCGTAGCGCGGGTCGCTGCGCTCGCTGCGCGGATCGTCGGCGGCGAGCGGCGGCGGCGGCACGTCGTAGCTGCGCCGCCACGCGAGCACCTGCGCGTCGCCGAACTTGGCCGCAGTCTCGGCCTTGTCGAGGCCCTGCAGCGCGCCGTAGTGGCGCTCGTTGAGGCGCCAGTCGTTCGTCACCGGCAACCACGTGCGCTCCATCGCGTCGAGTGCGTGCCAGAGCGTCCAGATCGCGCGCTTCAGGACCGAGGTCCACGCGCGATCGAACTCGAAGCCGGCCTCGCGCAGCAGCACGCCGGCCGCGCGCGCCTGCTCGATGCCGGTCGGGGTGAGGTCGACGTCGGTCCAGCCGGTGAAGCGATTGGCGAGGTTCCAGGTCGATTCGCCGTGGCGAAGGAGGACGAGCTTGTGCATCGGAGCAGGAGGGCGCGTGCAGCGGCGCTTCGCCGCACTGAGGGCAATCGCCGTGCACGACGAGCGAAACGGGGCCGAATTCTATAATTCGTGCTTTGCCGGCCTGCGGCAGCGTGCTGTCGATCCCTTGAGCTTCATCCTCGACAACTGGTATCTCTTCGCGATCGCGATCGTCTCGGGCGGCATGCTCCTGTGGCCGACGCTGGCCGGCGGCGTCGGTGGCGGCAAGGTGAGCGCCGCCGACGCAGTGCGCCTCATCAACCGCGAGAAGGCGGTCCTCATCGACATCAGCGATCCCGCCGAGTACGCCGCCGGCCACGCCGTCGGCGCCAGGAGCGTTCCCCTCGCGAGCCTCGAGACGTCGCGCGATCTGCCGAAGAACAAGTCGCTGCCGGTGGTCGTCGTCTGCCCCACCGGGGCGCGCGCGCCGCGCGCGGTCGCCGTGCTGAAGAAGCTCGGCTTCGAGAACTCGACCGCGCTCGCCGGCGGACTCGCCGCCTGGCGCGCTGCCAACCTGCCGACCGAGAAGACCGCCTAGCCGATGCAACCCGTCAAGATGTACAGCACGGCGACGTGCCCTTACTGCCTGCGGGCCAAGGCGCTGCTCAAGCAACGCGGCGTCGAGCAGATCGACGAGATCCGGGTCGACCTCGAACCCGACGAGCGCGAGAACATGGTCCGCCTGACGCACCGCTGGACGGTGCCGCAGATCTTCATCGGCGATGTCCACGTCGGCGGCTGCGACGAGCTCGTCGCGCTCGACCGCCGCGGCGGCCTCGAGCCGCTCCTCGCCGGCACGCGATAATCGCGCCGCGCTTCGGCGCCACCCCCACAAGCGCTCGCCCGCGGCGAGCGTCCACCCCGAGACCGCCATGGCCGCCGACCCCAGCACGCTTCCGACGCTCAACATCCAGCGCATCTATCTGAAGGACCTCTCGCTCGAGCAGCCGAACTCGCCGAAGATCCTCCTCGAGCAGGGCCAGCCGCAGGTCGAGATCAACCTCGGGGTCGGCGCCGAGACGATCGCGGACACGATGTACGAGGTGACGCTGACGGCGACCGTGACGACCAAGCTCAACGACAAGACGCTCTTTCTCGTCGAGGCCAAGCAGGGCGGCATCTTCGAGATCAAGAACGTCAACGACGAGCAGCTGAAGCAGGCGCTCGGCGTCATCTGTCCGAACACGATCTATCCGTATCTGCGCGCGATCGTCTCCGACGTCTGCACGCGCGCCGGCTTCCCGCCCGTCGTGCTGTCGGAGTTCAACTTCCAGGCGATGTACGAGGCGCAGCGCGCGCAGGCGCTCGCCCAGGCCGGCAACGGCAGCAACGGCTCGGGCATCGTCGGCACCGCCGGCTAGGCCGCGCGACGCGCCGCGCCGCGGATCGCGGATGCACGAGCGGCGATGAACGTCACGATCCTCGGTGCCGGCGCGTGGGGCACCGCGCTCGCGGTGCACGCCGTCGCCGCGCATCCGACGCGCCTGTGGGCGCGCGATGCCGGGCAGGTCAGGCGCATGCGGTCGTCGCGGCGCAACGCCCACTACCTGCCCGAGGTCGTCCTGCCGCCGGCGCTGCAGGTCGGCAACGACCTCGAATCGGCGATCGAGTACGCCAGCGGCGGCATCGTCGTCGTCGCGACGCCGATGGCCGGGCTCGAGCCGCTGCTCGCACGCCTGCCGGAATCGCTCGATGCGCCCGTGCTGTGGCTGTGCAAGGGCTTCCAGGAGGGCACGGGCGCGCTCGGCCACGAGATCGCCCGCGCAGTGCGCCCGCTTGCGAAGGCCGGCGTCCTCTCGGGCCCGAGCTTCGCGCTCGAGGTGGCGCGGGGACAGCCGACCGCGCTCGTCGCGGCAAGCACCGCCAGTGCGGTCCGCGCTGCCGCGGTCGCGGCGTTCCACCACGCGAACGTGCGCATCTACACGTCTGCGGATCCGGTCGGCGTCGAGGTCGGCGGCGCGGTCAAGAACGTGCTCGCGATCGCGACCGGGATCGCCGACGGCATGGGCCTCGGCTTCAACGCGCGTGCCGCGCTGGTGACGCGCGGCCTCGCCGAGATGACGCGGCTCGGCGTCGCGCTCGGCGCCGATCCGACGACGTTCATGGGCCTCTCGGGCCTCGGCGACCTCGTCCTCACCGCGACCGGCGACCTCTCGCGCAACCGCGCTGTCGGCATCGAGCTCGCCGCCGGCAAGAGCCTGCCCGCGATCCTCGCCGACCTCGGTCACGTCGCCGAAGGCGTGCGCAGCGCCGAGGTCGTCCTCGCTCGTGCGCGCGCCTGCGGCGTCGAGACGCCGATCGTCGCCGCGGTGGTCGACGTCCTTGCGGGTCGCAGCGCGCCCGAGCGTGCGCTCGCGCAGCTGATGCGGCGCGAAGCGCGTCCGGAATCGCCGCTCGCCGACGAGTGACGTCGTCGCGCGAGCGCTGCGTGCTGCGTGCTGCGCGCTGCGCCCTAAACGCCGCCCGCGTAGCCGTTCTGGCGCCACGCCTCGAACACCGCGACCGCGACCGCGTTGCTGAGGTTCAAGCTGCGCTGGCCGCGGCGCATCGGCAGCCGCACGCTGTGGGCGTCGTCGAACTTGGCGCGCACGGCGTCGGGCAGCCCCGACGCCTCGGCGCCGAAGACGAGCCAGTCGCCGGCGGCGAAGCGAACGTCGGCGAGCGCGCGGCGACCCTCGCTCGTGAACGCGAACGTGCGCAGCGGATCGGCGCCGCTCGCGGCGACGAACGCCGCCCACGACGGGTGCCTGCGGACGTCGACGTACTCGTGGTAGTCGAGCCCGGCACGGCGCAGCAACGGGTCGGTCATCGCGAAGCCGAGCGGCTCGACCAGGTGGAGCTCGCAGCCGGTGTTGGCGGCCAGGCGGATCACGTTGCCCGTGTTGGGCGGGATCTCGGGCTCGACGAGAACGATGCGGAACACTGCGGCGTCGTCGCTACGCGTCTTCCGGTCGCGGCGTTCGCGCCAGCACCCAGACTTCGACCCGGCTCGCGCCGGCTTGCTTCAGCACGCGCGCGACCTCGGCCGCGGTGCTCGCCGTCGTCATGACGTCGTCCACGACCGCGACCGTGCGTTGCGCGACCTCGCTTCGACGCCGCGGCTCGACCGCGAACGCGCCGGCGACGTTGCCCGCGCGAGCGAGCGGCGGCAGCGCGAGCTGGTGCACCGTCTCGCGCACGCGCAGCACGAGCGACGCGTCGGCAGCGACGCCGAGCAGCCGCGCGACGCGGCGCGCGATCTCCCACGCCTGGTTGTAGCCGCGCGTGCGCAGCCGCGAAGCCGCGAGCGGCATCGGAACGACGAGCGAAGGCCGCGGCGCGCCGCGTTGCCGCTCGGCGGCGACGATGGCGCGTGCGAACGGCCGTGCGAGGTCGATCGCGTCGTGGAACTTGAACGCGGTGACGAGGCGATCCCACGGCGGGGCGTAGTCGACGGCGGCGAGCGCCGCGTCGAACGGCGGCGGCTCGCGCAGGCACGCACCGCACACGCTCGCCGCCGGCGCGAGCGGCAGCGCGCAGCGCGCACAGCGCGACGTCCGCGCGGCGAAGCGGTCGAGGCACGCGGCGCAGACGCGGCCGCGGCCCCAGCCGCGGCAGACCGC
>JASLGD010000346.1 GCA_030150305.1 Caldimonas sp.
AGCGCCAGTGCGGTGTGCCAACGCCGCTCGCCGGTGCGGTCGGAATGGCGGCCCCAGAGCACCATCATCACCGACGCGATGCCGTAGGGAATCGAGTTGATGAGGCCGGTCTGCAGGTTGGTCAGGCCGAAGCTCTTCAGCAGCTGCGGCTGCCAGATCGACAGCGCCGAACCCGTCGCCGAGGCGCCCGCGCACACCATCGCCATGACGAGGAAGTGCTTGTTGCCGAACAGCTGCCAGATCGAGATGTGGCCGATCGCCGTTTTCTTCGCACCGTCGTTCGCGACGCGCTCGCTCAGCCACTGACGCTGCTCCGCCGTGAGCCACTTCGCTCTGTCGGGGCGGTCGGTCAGGATCCGCAGACAGGCGAGGCCGAGCAGGACCGTCGGAATCGCTTCCATCAGGAACAGCCACTGCCATCCCTTCAGGCCGAGCACGCCGTTCAACTCGAGCAGGAGCGCCGAGACCGGCGAGCCGACGAAGCTTGCGACCGGGATCGAGACCATGAAGATCGCGATGATCCGGGCCCGATAGGCGGCCGGGAACCAGTAGGTGAGGAAGAGCACGACGCCCGGAAAGAACCCCGCCTCGGCCGCGCCGAGCAGCAACCGCATGCCGTAGAACGAATACGGTCCGACCACGAACGCCATGCACGCCGAGATCAGGCCCCAGGTGATCATGATGCGGGCGATCCAGCGGCGCGCGCCGAACTTCTCGAGCGCCAGGTTGCTCGGCACCTCGAGCAGGAAGTAGCCGACGAAGAACAGGCTGCTGCCGAGGCCGAAGACGGCCGCCGACAGACCGAGTTCCTTGTTCATCTGCAACGCCGCGAAGCCGACGTTGACGCGGTCGAGCAGGGCGAAGAAGTAGCAGACCATGAGGAACGGCAACAGGCGCAAGGTCACGCGCCGCATCGTCGTTCGCTCGAGATCGCCCACGGATTCGGGAGCTGGATGCACGGGTTGTCTCCTTTGGAATTTCTGATGAATCGCTGTCGATGCGTGATCGCTCGTCACGTCATCGTCGGTTGATCACGGCGAGCGCGTTCTGCGCCGCTGCCACGCCCATCTTCACGTAGGCGTCCGAGGTGACTCCGCCGATGTGCGGGCTCAGCGTGATCCGCTTTTCGCCGTGGAACGGATGCGGCCCGGCCATCGGCTCGACCGCGAAGCTGTCGAGACCGGCGCTGTGCACCTGGCCCGAGCGCACTGCCTCGAGCAGCGCGGTCTCGTCGATCAGGCCGCCGCGCGCCGTGTTGACGACGATCACGCCTCGCTTGCACGCCGCGAGCGTCTGCGCGTTCAACAGCTTGGCGTTGTCGGCCGTCAGCGGGCAATGCAGCGAGATGGCATCGGAGTCGCGCCAGATGTCCGCGAGCTCGACCCGCTGGATGTAGGCGGGCAGATCCTTCGCGTACGGGTCGAAGCCGAGGACGCGCATGCCGAGCGCATCGGCCATGCGGGCAAACCGCAACCCGATCGCGCCGAGGCCGATCACGCCGACCGTCCGGCCCTCGAGCTCGATGCTCTTGTGCGTCGCCTTGTCCCAGTGGCCGGCGTGCATGCGTTCGTCGAGCGTCACCACCGACTTGGCGCACGCCAGCAGCAGCGCGAGCGCCTGCTCGGCGACCGCGGCGGCGTTCGCACCGATCGCGGCGACGACCTCGATGCCGCGCGCCTTCGCGGCGACCTTGTCGATCGTGTCGGTGCCGCTGCCGTGCTTGGAGATGACCTTGAGGCCCGGCGCCGCGTCCATCGCGGCGGCTCCGACCTTGCTGTAGCGGACGATGATCGCAACCGGGTCGTGCCGCTTGCAGAGCGCGACGATGTCTTCCTCGGTCGGCGTCTTGCCGGCGTAGACGACTTCGTAGTCGCCGAGGAGCGCGAGCGCCTCTTTGGCGAGGTCGGCGCCGGTGATCAGGAAGACGGGCTTCTTCGCGGTCACAGCGTTTCCCCTTCCTTGATCACGCCGGCCGCGCGAAGCGCCGCGTCGAGCCAGCCCGGCCGCAGCGCCTTGCGGCTCTTGATGTCGGCGATGCGCTTGGTCTCCGAAGCGAGCTTCTCCGCCGCCAGCGGCAGGATGGACGCCGCCTTGTCGCGCTCGATCACGGTGACACCGTCACCGTCGCCGACGACGAGATCGCCGGGGTTCACGGTCACGCCGCCGATCGAGATCGGGTGGTTCAGCCGCCCGGGAACGAACTTGGTGGGGCCGTTCGGATTGAGGCCGGCCGCGTACATCGGAAAGCCCAGTTCGCGAATCGCCTCGCCGTCGCGCACCGCGCCGTCGATGACCACCGCGGCGACGCCGAGGGCGACCGCCTGCTGGCACATGATCTCGCCCATCAACGCGCTGGACAGGTCGCCCTTGCCGTCGACGAGGATCACGTCGCCGGGCTTCACGATCGCGAGCGCAGCGTGGATCATCAGGTTGTCGCCGGGGCGCACCTCGACGGTGACGGCCGGGCCCGCGAAGCGCATCGACGGAGCGAGCGGAGCGATGCGGCCGCTCAGCGCGCCGCGACGGCCGGCAACGTCGGCGAGGATGGACGAGGGGAACTTCGACGCTTGGTCGACGACGGCGACGTCGACGCGCTCGATGTCTCGGATCACGTCGGGCAATGCAGCGGCTTGACTCATGCGAATCTCCAGTTGGTTCAAGGTGGTGCCGGACAAGCCCCGGCGGGCTGGTAGACGCGGAGCGCTACGGGACTTCGGTGCGCGTCGGCCTGTTCGCGAACGACGGGGCGAGCAGGCTGTCGGTCAGCGCCCTAGCTGTGTTCACTAGCGGGTGAAGATCGCCGCGCATCGTTGTCTCCGGTTGCGGTGGAGCGCCTCTGTTTGGGTCGGGCGCCTTGGAATGGACGACAGTATCGACCGCCACCGTGAACTATTCCAATGGATTATTCCTTGCGATCCATTCATTGCGCTTTTGCACTCCGCCAAGCCCTCCTGAATACGGCGCCCTCAAAGGAACGCGATGACTGACCTCGGACGCCTCGAGACAGTCGTGCCCGCTCACCCTGCCCTGCGCGAAAGGCACTCGGCCGCCAGCAGCAGGATCGACGGCTGGGTGAGCACGCGGCCTTCGTTGAAGGCCTGTTCATAGGCGTCGGGCATGGCTGAGCGCGCCGTCGTCAGGAAGGGCGCGAGCGGCGCCCGGTCGAGCGGCTCGAGCCGCTGTCCGATGCGCAGCAGGTGCGCCTCGGCAGCTCCGTGCAGGCGCGCGGCCTCCTGCCCGTTCCCTCCGGCGGCGCGCAGGGCTGCCGTGACGAGAAGAATGAACCCCACGCCGTACACCCCGTAGTCCCCTTCCCGGCGAACTTCGACGATGCGCTCGACCCACTTGCGCGCGGCGTCGAGATCCGGTCGCGCAAGCGAAAGCAGCGCCAGGTTGATGGCGGCGAGGATGATGTGGCGGCCATCGCCGCCGCTGACGGCTTCGTCGAGGTTCTGCCGGTAGAGCGGTTCGGCGTCGTCCAGGCGACCCATCGCGCGCAGCGTCTCTGCCTTCATGTGCCGCACGCTGCGAAGGCCTCCGGGCCAGTCTCCGGCCAGCGTCTCCATCGACTCGACGTCCGACCAGGCCCCCGCTGCATCGTCCAGAGCCAGCCTCGCGGCCACGAGGCGTTCGAGCGCACGCAACGCGCCGCGCTGGTCACCCAGCGACCGCGCAAGTCGCAGCAGCTCATCGGCCAGCTGCATGGTGCGTTCGAAACGGCCGGTGCGCACGGCCGTATCGATCAAGGCCGCCAGCGCCATCACCCGTGTTTCGCCTTGCGTCTCGGCGTCCCTCGCCGAAAGCATCGATTCGAGCAGGCAGTAGCCGACCTCCGCCGTTCCGCTCGTCTCCCAGTAACTCGTCAACGAACGCGCAAGTCCCCAGGCAGTCCGCGGGTCGCCGCCGTTCGCGCCATAGCGAAGAGCCGCGATCAGGTTGTCGCGGTCGGCATCGAGCTGCGAGGGCGCGCTGGACCGAACCGTGGGGTCGGGGTGGTCGACCAGCTCACGGGCCCGCTTCTCGAAGAAGGCCAAGTGCCGGTCGCGCGCCTCGCTCGCCCGGCCGCTGTCGTCGAGCTGATCCAGGGCAAACAGGCGCATCGTCTCCAGCATCCGATGGCGGGGCGGGTGCGCGCCGGTACCCAGCGCGATGAGCGATTTCGCGGCCAGGCCCGAGAGCGCATCGATCACCTCGGGCTCGGACATGTCGTCCTCCGAGACGAAGACTGCCGCCTCCACCGTCGAGCCGCCGCTGAAGACGGCGAGTCGCTGCAAGAGCCGCTGCTCGTCGACGCTCAGGTGCTCGTAGCTCCAGCGCACCACCGCGTCGAGCGTCTGCTGGCGCGGCAGCGCGCGGCGGCCACCGGTGAGCAGCCGGAAGCGGTCGTCGAGCCGGTCCCGCAGCTGCTCCACCGACAACACGTTGAGCCGCGCGGCGGCCAGTTCGAGCGCCAGAGGGATGCCGTCGAGGCGGCGGCAGACTTCGTGCACCGCAGCGGCGTTGCGCCCGTCGATGTCGAACTCGGGGTTCACCAGCCGGGCGCGGTCGGCAAAGAGCCTGGCGGCGTCACAGTCCTTGAGCGCCGCGAGGTCTTCGGCGGCGGCGAGCGTCAGCGCCCCGACGGGTTGCACGCGCTCGCCTTCCAGTCCCAGCGCCTCGCGGCTCGTGACCAGCACCCGCAGTCCGTCGCAGTGGCTCAGCAGCGCATTGACCAGCCCGGCGACTGGCTCCAGCAGGTGCTCGCAGTTGTCGAGCACGAGCAGTCGCCGCGACGCGCGAAGCGACTGCAGGAGCAGCTGCCGGATCGGCGTCGCCGGCACTTCCGGGATCCCCAGGCCGCTGGCGACGAGGGCGTCGACGTCCTGCGGGTCGCCGATCGCCGCCAGATCGAGGAACGCGACACCGTCCGGAACGACATCGCGCAATTGCGCCTGAGCTTCTCGGGCGAGCTCGAGCGCCAGCCGCGTCTTGCCGCTGCCGCCGATGCCGATCAACGCGAGCAACGGGTGATCTCGCAACGCGGCGAGCGCCAGGCGCTTCTCCCGGTCGCGTCCGACGAAGAGCGTTCGCTGCTTGGGCAGCCCGGCGGCCGACGCACGCCCGGCCTCCACGTTCGACGCGGCGACGTTCGGCGGGGCACCAGCGTCGGGTTGGGCAACGAAGCGATAACCGCGGCCTGGGATGGTGGCGATCGCCGCGACGCCCAGGACCTTGCGCAGCGCGCCGATCTGGACCTGGAGATTGTTCTCCTCGACGACGCGGCCTTCCCAGACTTTGCCGATCAACTCGTCCTTCGTGACGACGCGATCACGGTGCTCCAGCAGCACGCGCAGCACGTCGAACGCCCGCGCGCCGATGGCCGCAGGAAGGCCGTCGACCAGCACTTGTCGCTGGGCCGCGCGGACCTCGACCGCTCCAAAGCGCAAGGCGTCTTCCATCGATGCGTCTGACGATCCTCTGCTTCGTCGGCTCGAGTCGAGCCGCGAGCTGCGCAGTCACCGCGCGCCTCGCAAGCGCGCTGACCGCGAAAGCGAGCGTAGCTCCGCCGCGCCAGCGCCACAACATGTCAGAAGGCCGTGACACCCGCGCTCAGGCGCCTCTTCAGAAGACTTCAGCACCGTTTCAGCCAGCTTCAAGACGAACGGTGATCCTCGCGTCGACAGTGCGGAGCCTCGGACCGCAAGTCTGCGCACTCGCCGACGAACGCCATGAAGACCAGTCTGAAGACCCGCGCTCTCGCTCTCTTGGCCTCGATCCTCGTGACGAGCACGACGCTGCACCTGATCGCCAACTACGCTTTGCCGGAAGAGCGCCCACGCCGCGTCGCCAAGGACGCGCTGGTACGTCAGCTTTGCCGACCCGACGGGATCGGAGCTCCTACGACCGCCGGTTCACAGGGGAGAGTCTGATGAAGCTCTATTCCGTCGATCTCAGCCCCTACGCTGCGCGAGTGCGGATGCAGATCTACGCCAAGGGAATTGCGGGCATCGCGTTCGAACAGCCTGCGCATTGGGGCCTGCCGCAGTTCCGCGAGAAGTTTCCGATCGGCCGTATTCCGGTGCTGGAGATCGACGGGAACACGATTGCCGAATCCGCCGTGATCGCGGAGTATCTCGAGGAGACCTGTCCCGAACCCTCGCTGCTCGGGACCACACCGGGCGAGAACGCGCAGATCCGCACGCTTGCTCGGGTCGGCGAGATCTATCTGATCGACAACATGTTCACCCTGGCCCGTCAGACCGGCGCTCTGTCGCGCCGAAGCCCCGCTGCCGCACGCAACGATCCTGTCAGCGAGCAGCTCACCGTCGAAGTGCGACGCAACCTCCAGGCGCTCGACAGATTGATCGGCGAGGATGGTTACGCTTGCAGTGGTCGCATCACGCTGGCGGATTGCGCGCTCGTGCCTGGCCTCTTCCTGATCGAGACTGTCTTCCCCGTCGTCGGCGTCGACACCCCGATTCCGGCGTTTGCCAAGGTCGCCGCCTATTGGCGTGCGATCCAGAAGAACGGACACGCGGCAAGGGTCCTGGTGGAGTTGCATCGCGGCGTCGAAGAGCGCCGCGAACACATCCGCGCCGGCTCGATCGACCAGTTCAGAGCTGCAGCCGCCGCTGCATGGGCTGCCGCGGACGCGCAACGCCGATGACGTGCTGCGATCGCCGAGGCGGACCTCGATGCGAGAGGTGCCGACCTCGATGCGACGCCGAGGTGATCGAAGCCTGACTTCCGGCTCGGCCTATCGCACGAACTGCACCGTGCGCCCATCGGTGAAGGTGGCATCCAGCGTCCGCTCGTCGACTTGCTTCAGGTCGACCGAGAAGTCGGGGCAGCCGGCCATGGCCTTCGAACCTTCCACGCGCAAGGTCATCTGAGCTGCAGCGCGGTCTGTCACGAGCAGGGGAAATTCTTTCCCCAAGCACGGGTTCTTCTCGGCCTGCGCCGGAGTAGGAACGTATTTCCACACGCCTTGCAGCTCGCGCACGGACAGCTCGATCCCCAGCGTGTTGCCGGTCGGCGACCGCAGAACCGCACTCCAACGTCCTTGAAGGTCTGGCGAGGACTCGGCCATCGCGAGGAAAGGCGCCATCGCGACGAGAGCTGAAGCAACGATGGGTTTGCGCACAGTTGTCTCCGTTGGCCCGATCCGAGCGGGCACGCGTTGCACAAGCGAAGCGAGCGACGAACGCGACGCGCTCACATCGGCGGCGCGAAGCCGTTGCGTCCGACGAGGACGCGGGCGGCGACTCGCTGTCCGTTGACGACCTGCTCGTTCACGATGACCTTCGCACCCGGGACAAGGAGCGCCCGACTGCCCGATTGCATCGTGACGATCGGGACGCCATCGGGAACATGGATCGTCTGCTCGCCGTCCTTGTAGCGAAGCTTCATCGTTCGTTCGTTGTTGCCCGGCGTGAGCTTCTCGACGGTGGCATTGGTCATCGTCGAGTTCGGCTGCAGGTCCGACGCTCGGTGGCCCTCGCCCGCACGCGCCGATTCCGGAAGGACGTGCACCTCGACCGCCGAGAGCGAGCCGTCCGCGCGCGGCACGGCAGTCGTGCCGACGAACGTGCCTTCCTGGATCGCGCCGGGATCGATCGGCAGCACCTCGTCGACCCGGACCCCGTCGGCCAGCGCGAGGGGCACGACCTTGCCGTCGTGCGACCTGACGACCAGCGTCCTGGCATCGACGTTCTCGATCGTGCCACGCAGGCGGATCGGAGGGTCGGCCGCGTGGGCGATGCCCAATGATGCGGCCAGCGCGACGCCGATCAGCGCTCGTGCCGGGTGTCGTTGCATCGTTCCCTCCTCAGGCATTTCGCAAGGTCGCCGCCGCGCTGCGACCTCGCCTGGCAGCGTCGACGCTCCACATGCCGGCGCCGGCAGCGGCCAGGAACAGGAAGATGAAGCAGTACAGGACCGCGCCGTCGCCCTGGTTCAGGATCGGAAGCAACGGACTGCCCCTGGACGCGTGCGCCGTGAAGTAGGCGACCGCCATTTCGCCCGACAGGATGAACGCGACCGGGCGGACGAAGAGGCCGATCAGGACAAGGGCGCCCCCGACCAGCTCGAGCAACCCGGCAACGCCGATGAGCGAGGCGAGCGAGAGATGGTCGTATGCCGCGACGTGCGGAGTGCCGAGCAGCTTGGCGCTCCCATGCAGCATGAACAGGTAGCCGGCGACGATGCGCAGCAGCGCGTGCGCACAAGGCGCCCAGCGTTCTGAAGAGAGGAAGGTGTTCGACATGGAAGGGCAGGAAGCAAGGGGCGAAGGTTCGACGACCGGTCGTGGTACCGGGAACGACGTGTATTCCAGCACGAGCTCGAAAGGTTCACTCTGCCCAGGAAATTGGACGACTCCGAAGATCCTTCTCGGGTCGATGGTGAGTCGGCGGCAGAACATGAGCGCGATGTCGCCGGCGGGAGCGCGAATTGCCCTGTGCCCTCGAACGCGACCATCCTTCGCGCGTCATTTGCAAGCGCGCCTTCGTCGCAAGGAGAGTCGGATGAAGCGCACGGTCTGGGGCTTGGTCGGAGTCGGCGCCTGTGTCGTGGCGCACGCGCAGAGCGTCGACTGGCGGAAGGTCGACACGACGCTCGGCAGAAGCGGAGCGGTCACGGCGGACGTGCATCGTTACGCGTTCCCTCGCAGCGACCTCACGGTCAGCCTCGACGGCGTGACGGTCAAGCCTGCGCTGGCGCTCGGCGGCTGGGTCGCGTTCAAGCCGATGCAGGGCGGCGGCGTCATGGCGATGGGCGATCTTGTGCTGCTGGAACACGAGATCAATCCGGTCATGCTGAAGATGATCTCCAGCGGCCTCGAGATCACGGCCGTCCACAACCACCTGCTCGGGGCGAGCCCGGCCACCTTCTACATGCACGTTGCCGGCCACGGTGACCCGCTCAAGATCGCCGCTGCGCTCAGAGACGGCCTGGCCGCAAGCAGGACGCCGCTTTCGATTCCAGAGTCGTCATCGCCGCAGCAGGCAATCGAACTCGATACCGCGCAGCTGGATCAGATCCTTGGCGGCAAGGGCAACATCAGCGGCGGCGTCTACCAGATCGGCATCGCGCGCCGAGAAGCGGTCAGCGACGCAGGAATGCCGCTCAGCCCCGCGGGGCCGCTGGGCGTCGCCACCGGAATCAACTTCCAGCCGACCGGGAGCGGAAGGGCGGCGGTCACCGGCGACTTCGTGCTGAGCGGCGACGAGGTGAATCCGGTGCTGCAGACACTGCGGGCGAGCGGCATCGAGGTCACCGCGCTGCACAGCCACATGCTGACGGAGCAACCTCGCCTCTTCTTCATGCACTTCTGGGCCAACGACGACGCGATGAAGCTCGCCAGGGGCTTGCGCGCCGCGCTGGACAAGACGGCTCGTGCGCAGCAGTAAGGCAGCACCGCGAGACGCCACTGGCGTCGCTTGGGCGCGCGAAACGCTGCTGACGGCCTACGCGTTCATCGACGGGCACCTCGAGGGGCGAATATGGGTGAGCGGCGACGAGTTCAGCATCGCCGGCGCTGCAGCGCTGGACGCAATGGAAGCCTGGGTTGCGAGGCGCAAGGCGCAGCTCAACGCCCAGTTCGACAGACTCGACGCCTATCTGGCCGAGCAAACGAGGCAAGGCGACCCGATGAAATACCCGCCGAGCACGCACACCGACTTCGTCATCGAGCGTGAGCTCGCTGCTGTCCTGGCAGCGGTGCCGAGCTGCGCTGATGCGCACCTCAGTGATCGCGTCGCCTCATGGATACGTCTCGGCTCCCGAGATCGCGTGCGAGACGGATAGGACTGCTCTCCTGTGCAGGGACGTTGCCATCGTCGGCGGCGTCTCCCGAAGGTCTGATGCTGCCGTCGACGACGATGTGCCCGACGTGGATACCTTCAAGACACCGCGCGTGACTCTGCCGGGCAAGGCAAGTCAACGCCGGAGACATCGACGACGGCTTGCCAGGCAGCTTCCTGGTTGGCGCGATCGTGGAGGTGTGGCTGGAGCTGCACTTCGATGGGGCCGGAGAACTTCCCTTTGGCCGACGCGAAGAATTGCCCTGACGCGTCGGTTCCGAACTTCGACGCCTGGATGTAGCGACCGGCCGCGGTCTCCGGCGTCTGATTCATGCCGGGGATGCGGTTGACGATGGGGATGAACACATACCTCAACAGCGGGCTAGCGCTTCGCACGACCTTGGTTTCGGTCGCTCCACCGGGCGAGACGGCGTACACGGCCATCCCGGAGGGCAGCCGGCGCGCCAGCGCCGCGGTCCACCAAGCGACGATGAGCTTCGCGTCGGCATACGCATTGTTGGGCACGTATTTCACGTTCGGCCCGTTGCGGATCAGGGCTTCAACAGCGGAGGTTCGGTCGCCCTGGTGGTACTTGGCCGCGAATTTCGGGAGGTCGGTGTATTTGAAAAACGGTACGCCGCCTCGGGCAGGTTCCGCACCTGCGATAACGATCCGCGCGTCGGGACTCAGCAACTTGGCGTTGAGCAACCCAACCGTCAGTTGATGATGCCCAATGAGCGGAGCCTGTGAAGCCTCGACGCCCTCCGCCGTGACCGCGCGCTGCTTGAAGGGCACCAACCCTGCATTGAGCAGCAGGAAATCGATCGATCGACCCCGCTTGACCAGTCCGGCGAGGGCAGATTGAACGCTGGTTGGCTTGTCCAGCTCGAGCTCGAGCGGCGTGAAACTCCGTGTCTTGGTCTCAGCGGCGAGTCGAGCGGCCGCTTCCTGGGCCCGCGCCAGGGTTCGGCCGGTGACGATGATCTCTTGCCAGCCCTGTCCCGCGAGAGCGCGCGCTGCGGCATAACCGAGCCCGGAGGTGGCGCCGGTGATGAGCGTGAACGAGTGTTGCATGTGCGGAACTGGGTGAGGGTGAAAATCGAGTGGGCAGACCCCGCGTGCGCAGTCGGCTTGCTAATTACGTACTGTTTGGTTATAAATTCGCCGATGACCGTTGTCAAGGAGTTTCGAACCGGATGATTCAGAACGCCGCTAGACCGCGGGGTCGGCCGCGCAGCTTCGACGAGCTTGAGGCGCTGGAAAAGGCGACTCAGGTGTTCTGGTCGAAAGGCTATGACGGGGTGACGATTGACGATCTCGTCGCTGGCATGGGAGTCGGGCGGCCGAGCCTGTATGCGGTCTTTGGGGACAAGCGGGCGATATTTCTGCGCGTCCTGAGGGCGTACGCAGAACGAAAGGGCGCATTGGCCGCGAAGGCCCTCCTCTCGCCGCAAAGTCTTCGCGACTCGATGACGGCGTTCTTGAGGTACGCCGTCGAAAGTGCGACCGAGAAAGGATCTGCCCGGGGCTGCCTCCTGGTGTGTGTCGCGCCACTTGTGAACGACGATGAGGTTCAGCGTTTCCTGCAGAGCACGGTCGCAGGCGGAGCGGCGCTGGTGGAGCGCCGTTTTCGGGCGGGGATCAGTGCGGGAGAGATTCCGTCTGACTTCCCGGTCGGCGTGCGCGCGATCCAAGTCACTGATCTCGCTCGTGGCATGACGATGCGTGCGCGGATAGGCGCGCCGCGCAAGGCACTTCTCAAAGAGGCCGAGGAGGCGGCCGACGTGGTGCTCCTGCCGCCACGTTGAAACGCGGGTGAGCGGATTGACGCCGCGTCAAGGGGCGTGCGGGGCAGTGTTGGGGCGCGCACGGCAGGTCCCTGCTGGTGTGCTATCGACGGCCGATCCGGGCGCCGAGTCCGGTCAGCAGGCTCTCGACGCCACTCGGGCGCCCGAGCAGCGCGACAGCGGTCATGCCGCGCCGTTTGACAGGGTATGTTCGGCGCCGGCCAGCGGCCAGCGGCCAGCGGCCAGCGACAAGGATCAGAAACAGCAGGGGCTGAAAGCAGGCCGTCGCGACCACTCTTTCTGGCCGTCAGCCGACCACAAGAGCAGTCCGCAGATCGACCGACCGCGAGGTGGGACGCGTCTAGAAGATATTGGCGCTCGGGACGACGAAAGTCAGCCCAGTGTTCACGTCGTCCGGCGGACCTCCAGGTACGCGTGCCGACGTTTCGGGTGTGCCGCCGGTGCGCCCGTCACTTGGCCGGTTGGACAGCCGCATACCGACGTGTGCGGGCGCTCGAGGCGAATCGCCGCATTCGCGGCCACGCACGCCATCGGACGCACCGCTTCGGTCCTGTGTTGCGCATGGCCTCGGCGTGGGTGGCGGCGCAGCACGCGACGACGCGGACGCACAGAGCAGCGCAGCGACGACGGAGGCAACGCCGCGAGCGTGCCGGAGGCTCTGGACGGGCGATGTCATGAGTGTGACTCTAACCTCTCAAGGCGGAAGACCGCGGATCTTCGGCGACTCGCACAGCTTGTAAAACTCGCGTTGCTGCTCGGCGCTCAGGCCGCTGATGTCCGGGATCGCAGCCCGCGCGCTCTTGTACTGTCTGCGGAGCTCGTCCGTGACATCGTCCACCATCTCTGACCGAAGCCGAGCGATCATCTCGCCGATGCGCTCCGGCGACGTGTCGTCCTCGCCTTGGCCGGCAAGGTACGCTCGCCAGAGCTTCAGTCGAAAAGAGTCGATCTCACTTTCCGTCCCTTCGCGCGAGCACTCCTTGGCGATCTGATCGAAGGCGCCGAGGGCGCGGATGGCCACCTGCTCCGGGTGCTGTGCCTGCGCGGTCACACTCAACAAGAGGCCCGACAGCGCGAGGAACCCAAGATGCTTGCGCGCCGAGGATGCCGCCGCGCTGGCGACACGCTCGGCGCACTCGTATCCACGTGATGTTCGTGAGCGCACGTCGCTTCTCCAGTGGGTTCTGGCTGTTCGAATGGCGGATCGAAGCGCCGTTGAACTCATCGCCCTGTGAGTGGCAGGCGACAGCGGTCGACACGATCCAGACATCGGTCGGCACTGGCGCAGCAGTGCCAGCAAAGTATCTGGAAGAACGTCGGAGGTTTGATTTCCGGTGTGTAAACATTGCTGTGTGGTCCGCAGGAATGCGCCGAATGCCCTCCTATCCAGCGCCCTTGGAGCTATCGTGGAGCGAGTCGAGGCCGTCGAACGCGTGGCGTCCTCCGATCCCCCGTCGGCCTCCGGCCATCGCTCATTACTGGCTCGGCCAGACCAACCCTTAACGAGAAATCATGGATTCCATGCACGTCCACGGTTCCTGTCATTGCGGCGCCATCGAATTTGAGGCCATGGTCGATCCCGAGCGCGTGACGATCTGTCATTGCACGGACTGCCAGAATCTCACCGGCACTGCGTACCGCGTCACCGTGGCAGCCAGCGCTGAAAGCTTTCGCTTGGTTCAAGGCACCCCAAAGGTCTACTTCAAGTTCGGCGACAGCGGCAATCAGCGAGCACATTCGTTCTGCGGGAACTGCGGTTCGCCTGTCTACGCTCACGCGGCGGTCGACAGTCCGAAGAGCTATGGCCTTCGCGTCGGCTGCCTCCGCGAACGTAACGACCTGGTCCCTCGTAGGCGCATCTGGTGCAGATCGGCCCTTTCATGGTCCGCGAACATCGCTGGCATCGTCGCGCTCGAGCAGGAGTAGCACATCGACTCGGCATCTTCGGCCCAGCCGCCGCTGCAGTCCAGTCTGACATTCACCCTATGTCTTCGTCCGTCGGGAGTGCTGGACTTCGAAGAGTGTGTTGCAGTCCTGTTGACGCGTCCGCGGCTCGTCGAGGATCACATGGAGTCCGCTGCCCGTCACCTGGTCCTGCACGGGGGCATCGTCACTGCGGGCGCGCAATCTTTTGCACTGCGCCATCGTGTCTGTCGGGCAAGGGGGAAATGATGACGAGCTACACCGGTCAATGCTTCTGCGGCAGCGTCAAGCTCAGCGTCACCGGCGCACCAGAGGTCATGGGCTATTGCCACTGCAGTTCTTGCCGAAGCTGGTCGGCCGGGCCGGTCAACGCATTCACGCTCTGGAAGCCCGAGGCGGTGACGGTCACCGAGGGTGCCGACCAGGTCGGCACCTTCAACCGGACGCCGCACAGCTATCGCAAGTGGTGCAAGCGCTGCGGCGGCCATTTGTTCACTGAGCACCCCGGCATGACCATGATCGACGTCTACGCTGCGACATTGCCGGAGCTGCCGTTCAAGCCGGTGTTTCATATCTTTTACGCCGAGTCGGTGCTCCCGCTGCGCGATGGCCTGCCGAAATTCCGCGACCTGCCGACCGATGTCGGCGGCAGCGGTGTCACGCTGGCCGAGTAGCTGAGCATCGGGCCGAGCGCCTTCTGCTCGGGCTGCCGCGGTGACAAGGTCGGCCACACTGCGCAGACGCGCGAATCGGTCGAGCAAGCAAACTCGTGCGAGCCGGCGATTCGTGCCAGGCGGTGCGATCGGGCAGGCGAACGCGCCCGCCTGGTGGAGGCGCGAGCACGGTCCGAGACGCGTCAGCGACGCGGCGATGTCGGCCAGTCGGTCGCGCCGCTGGCGCTGTCGACCGAAGTCTTGCGCATGCGCCATGCCGTGCATCGGAAGGTCCCCGCATCGAAGAGGCGGCCGAAGAACGACTCGCTGCGGTGCTCAATCCTGCCTTCGGAGCACACCATCACGGCGGAACCGCGGTTGGAGGCCGCCAGCTCCGACGGAACGCGGCCGGCGTCGCTGGCAGCGCTCAGCGACGAGAGCACGACGAAGAGGATGACCGGCAACCCGACCGAAAACGCGGCGACCCGCCACCACATGTGGTCGCGCCGGGTGCGCGCCTTCGCGGCGAACAAGCTCATGCGGGGAAGAGATCGAGTGCGGGGAGGGACAGGCCCAGTGTGGATGCAGCCCGCCCGCCGGACACGCCGGACGCGCCGTGCACATGCGGCATTGTTGACGCTAGGGCTTGGCGGCCGCACCAGTGGCACGAACAAGCGAGCGCTTGCGGACCGCCCCCGCGCGGCTTCTCCGCCGAGGCGCTGCGTCAATCGGACGGCAGAACAGCGGACGCTCGCGCAGGGCCGGTCGTGGCCGTCAGCCGCCCCGTCGCTCTTGCTCCGTCTACCGAGCGTGATCCCTTGTTGGAACACTCCCGACACAGATCCACAGGCGGGTCCTAGCTCAACCTGGCGCCGCATCGACAGCACTGGTTCGGGCGAGGCAAGCACTTATCGACTCAACTCTTTGACGGCGAGTCCTTCGGCGCGGGCGGTGACCGGGCCCGCACGGCTGCAGCTAGCCACGGATGGCATTAAGCTCGTCGCCTAGACGAGCGCGGAGGTCTCAGTGCAACGCCTGCTCCTCAAGACCACGATTCCCACCGTTGTCAACGATTGGCATGTCGGCCGCTTCTCGATGCTGGCTGATCTGCTGCGCGACGTGCAGGACGCGAGCGGGGCGCCCTCGTTCGAGGTCGTCGCCGCGGACCGGGTGGAGGACGGTCACGGCGACGACGCCGATCTCGCGCTGCTCGGCGACTTCGACCAGCTCTGGCTCTTCGCGGTCGACGTCACCGGAGCCCTGACAGCACGGGACGTTGCTCGCATCGATGCCTTTCGCGATCGCGGCGGCGCCTGCCTCCTGACGCGCGACCACTTCGACATGGGCAGTTGCCTCGTGCGATTGAAAGACATCGGGCCGGCGCACCACTTCCACGGCGTCAATCCCGAGCGCGAACCCGATCGGCAGACGCGCGACGATCGCGACACGATGCACATCGACTGGCCGAACTACCACTCCGGCCGGAACGGCGACTGGCAGCGCATCGAGGCAGCCATGCCGCTGCATCCGATCCTCCAGCGCGAAGGCGGCAGCCCGATCGAGTTCGTGCCCGCGCATCCTCACGAGGGCGCGGTGTCCGTCCCGCCAGGCGCCGAAGAGCGCGCGCGCGTGCTCGCCACCGGCCGCAGCCAGAGCACGGGTCGACGATTCAACATTGCCGTCGCCTTCGCGGGGGACGCGAAGCGCAGCGGGCGCGCCGTTGCCGAGGCAACGTTCCATCGCTTCGCCGACTACAACTGGGATCCGGGCTCGGGTGCGCCCGACTTCGTGACCGAGCCGGTCGGAGACGGCCTCGCGACTCATCCTCAAGCGCGTGCGGACACGCGCCGCTACACGGTCAACATTGCTCGCTGGCTTGCCGGCCAGATCTGACCCAGCCCCGAGCGGGGAGATGGCCGCGCCCGACGTCGCCCCCGATGAATGGCTGGATCGCAGATGACGGATCGCACCGCGGACATCAAGGCAGACGAGCGGTCATTCCAGTCTTCCGACTTCGATGCCGTACTCGAACACCTCGACGCGCTTGTAAAGGTGCGCCATGAAGTACGGGCTGCG
>JASLGD010000365.1 GCA_030150305.1 Caldimonas sp.
GCCAGCAGGCGTGGCTCGAGGCGTTGCGCGGATCGCCAGCAGCAGCGCTGCTCGATCAGCGCGAAGGCGTGTTCCTGCGGACCGCGCGGGCGCTCGACGTGGACGAGCCGTGCGCTGCTTGCCAGCAGCAGTCGGTCGTCCGCGTCGAGCGCACGCGCGGTGCGTAGGAACACGCCTTCGCGCTGATCGAGCAGCGCTGCTGCTGGCGATCCGCGCAACGCCTAGAGCCACTCCTGCTGGCGATCGGGAGGAGCCGGAGTCCCGGCGCTCACGATGGCCATCTCCGTCTGCAGGCCGAACGCGCGCCAGAAGGCATGGGCGCGGGCCATTCGCAGCAGCAGCTCGGTTCCGTCGTCGGGCGACAGGCGCACGAGGACGAGCGGAAAGTCGCCCGAGATGCCGAAGCCCCAGAGCCCGGATTGGCCGCGCCGGTTCGCTGCGATCTCCTCCGGCGTTGCGCGCCATCGCGGATCGGCGACGAGCAGCGCGGCGGCGAGCCGCTCGAAGTCGCGGCCGTCACTGTCCGACAGACCGAGGCGTTGCTGCGTCGCCGCCAGGAAGTCTCCCGCGCGCGCCATGACCTCGTCGCCGGCGCCGCTCTCGCGCACCTCCTGCGCGAGGGCCGTGCACGCGTCACGCGTGGCGCCGAAGCCGGTGAAGAAGTCGACCGTGCACGTCGTCGCGACGTCGAGCGCGAGGGGAACCCGCACCGCGGCGATCGCATCGAGCACCGGTCCGTCGTGACCCGCGAGCGCGCTCGCGTCGTCGAGCGCACGGGCCGTGCGGAGGTCGCGTCCGCGGCCAAGAAAGCTCATCCGGTCGGTCTCGAACGAGCACTCGCCTGCGAGCCCGCTCCGTGCGGCGACGGCTGCGCTGTGGAACAGCCACGCGCGCGGATCGTCGGCGGCGCTCGGCCGTCGCGTCGCGATCACCGCTCCGAGCGTGCGCTCGATGGCGGTTTCGACGAACAGCTTGCTGAAGGCAGGATGGGCCGCATCGGTCGTTGCCGGTGCGAGGACGATCTCGGCGTAGCTCGTGACGCTCAGTGCGCGCGGCCGGGATGAGCGATTCGTGACCTCCAGCCGGCGCCTCTCGAAGGGCCTGCTGGCGTCGACGCAGACGGTCAGGCGAGTCTCGATCCCGTCGTGGCAGCGCGAGAAGCTCG
The DNA here is from genome assembly GCA_030150305.1 of Caldimonas sp. Lineage (GTDB taxonomy): Bacteria > Pseudomonadota > Gammaproteobacteria > Burkholderiales > Burkholderiaceae_C > Schlegelella_A. The sequence goes on from JASLGD010000365.1 coordinate 1,166, forward strand.
TCGATCCGATGTCGAACACCACCGCCTCGGCAGGCCCGATCAGCGGTCGTCGCGTCGCCGACCAGACGTCGCCGCTCTCGCCGTCACGCAAGTAGAGGTGGGTTCCCCCTGCGTCGCCGCTGGCGTCCTCGCGCCACCGGGTGAGGGCCAGGCCGCCGTATCGGCTGCGGCCACAGCCGTCCCCATCGACGTCGACGTGATACGAACCGTTGGAGAGGAGTCGAAAGGGTCGCATTCCGTCGCCTGGCGGCAGGCCGGACGCTACTTCGACGAGACGGCGTCGCACACCGGTCGATGCTCGGTGCGTTCGTAGGAGAAGGTCTCGCCGTGCAAAGTCACACCGGCTTGGTTGAACGCAGCCGCGCGATCGCTTCGCCGTAATCGGCGGCGCCGAAGATCGCCGTCCCCGCGACGATCGCATTCGCGCCGGCGGCGAGCGCGCGCCACGCGTGGGCGCCGTCCTGGCCCCCATCGACCTCGATCCAGGGGTCCAGGCCGCGCTGCTCGCAAGCATCTCGAAGCGCCCGGATCTTCGGCAGCACTTCGGGCAGGAACGCCTGCCCGCCGAAGCCTGGGTTGACCGTCATCACGAGGATGACATCGCACAGATGCAGCACGTTCTCGACGAAGGCGATCGGGCTCGCGGGATTGAGCACTGCGCCAGCCTTCCTGCCCAGCTCGCGGATGCGCGAGAGCACGCGGTGCAGGTGGATCGTCGAGGCGGGTTCGCACGGCACGAGCAGGTGGTCGGCCCCAGCGCGCGCAAAGTGCTCGATGTGGCGCTCGGGCTCCATGACCATGAGGTGCACGTTGAGCGGCTTTGCGGTCGCCCGCCGCACCGCCGCCACGACGAGTGGACCGAAGCTGATGTCGGGCACGAACCGGCCGTCCATGACGTCGACATGGATCCAGTCGGCCCCGGCTGCGTCCACGGCACGAACCTCCTCGGCAAGGCGGCCGATGTCCGCAGCGAGGATGGAGGGCGCGATCACGGTGGGTTTCACGAGGCTCTTGTAGCATGACCTCCGCGACTTCGACGGCCCTGCGCGCGGCAGCCATGACGATCTCTCAAAGCGACGCCCCGCAACAAGTGCGCTGGCATGCGCCGGCCAGCGCCGCCGCCCTCGCGGCCGCGGCGACAGGCCGCACGCTGGAGCTCGCCCGGCAGGCAATCGAGGCGCGCGGGTCGTTCACGATCGTGCTGGCCGGCGGCGACACCCCGCGCGCCACGTACGAACTCCTTCGGCACGCCGAGGCGCGATGGAGCAACTGGCACGTCTACTTCGGCGACGAGCGCTGCGTGCCGCGCACGGATCCCCGGCGCAATTCGCAAATGGCGCAAGAGGCGTGGCTCGCACATGTGCCGATTGCGCGCTTGCAAGTCCACGAGATTCCGGCCGAGCTCGGGCCGGTCGAGGGCGCGCGACGCTACGCGGCGCTGGTCGCCGGTGTCGGCTCGTTCGATCTCGTTCTGCTCGGGCTCGGCGAGGACGGTCACACCGCGAGTCTGTTTCCCGGCCACGACACAAACCTGGCCTGCGATGCGCCCGACGCGGTTGCGGTGTTCGCCGCACCGAAGCCGCCGCCCTTGCGGGTGTCGCTGAGCGCGCGCCGACTGAGTCGGGCAGAGCACGTCTTTTTTCTGGTCGCGGGTACCGACAAGTCCGTTGCGCTGCAGCGCTGGCGCGCCGGCGAAGACATCCCAGCCGCGCTGATCCGGCCAGCCCGCGGCGTCGACGCGTTCGTGGTTCAAGCGAACGATTCCTGAGGCGAACGCGCAGAGCGCGACCTGCACGAATGCAGCGATCGTCCTGGCCGGCAAGGACAGACACGCACTCCGATTTCATCGCCCAGAGCTAGGCGGGGCTGCGTGCCCTATCGAGATGAGCGCGCGCGCAGCAGCCGTGCGGCCTCGCGGATCACGGACCTTGCGGGACGGTCGATGTCCAGCCACACGACGTCGTGCTCGTCGCCCGCTGGCAGCTCCAGCGTCTGCAGCTGGCTGTCGAGCAACGTGCTCGGCATGAAGTGCCCCTTCCTGGCAGCGAGGCGCGATGCGATCAGAGCGGGCGATCCGTGCAGGAACAGGAAGCGAACCCCTGGCGCGCCGCGACGTAGACGGTCGCGGTAGCTCCGCTTCAGTGCCGAGCACGCGATCGCCAGACCGGCCGGGAACCGGTCACGGGCGGCGAGCTCGGACGCAATGCGGTCGAGCCAAGGCCAACGGTCTTCGTCCGTCAAGGCGATGCCTGCTTTCATCTTGGCCACACTGCTCGGCGAATGCAGTTCGTCGCCGTCGACCCAGCCGAGGCACAGCACGCTCGCGATTCCGGCAGCGATCGTCGACTTCCCTGACCCGGACACGCCCATCACGATGAGCGCGAGGCGGCGGTCGTCGTTGCCGGGAGCGGCTTGCATATCCGAAGAATAGGATGCAAGAGAGGCGAGATCGCACCAGCTCGGCGGGGTTGCCGTCGATTAGAAGCGAGCGCCAGGGCTGGCGCTTGATTCCCCGACGAAACATCCGACGACGGCTTCGGAAAAAAATCGCGACGTGGGCCTGCCTTGACTCTCCAAGGATGGTTGCGACGCCGGTACTTCTACCTCGAGAAAAGGCGCCCGCGCGTGATGCGAACTGCTGCGCCGCCGGTCTTCTCACGAAACCTGAAGGCGGCGAGCGCACGGTCCATCTCGCCGACGTGCATGGGCAGCCAGCGGAGAAGTTCGGCGGCCAACGCTGCGAGCATCGTCTCGTTTGCGGCGCCGTCGCGGGCCGGGTCGTCGAGCCGCTCGCGCACCTCGCGCAACGAAGCGAGCACCGCCGCGTGTTCGTCGATGTGGCACGCGGCATTGCCGCCTTTCATGCGGCGCAGGTCCTCGTCCTCGGCGTCGAAGTGCCGCGTCGCATGCAACCGCAGGGCGTCGAGCGTTTCCTTGGCGTGCGCGAGGCCGCCCTCGGAGAACGCCGTCACAAGCCGTTCGAGCTCCTCGTGGTCGTCATCCAGCGATCGGTCGTCGAGCGTCGGGACCCTTCCCACGGACATTTGCAAGCTGCGGCGCACCGCTTTCAGCGAGACCAGCTCAGGGCTGCACCGCGAGGCCGGACGACATGATGAGCGCGCTCAGCTTCTTCACGTCGCCATCGAGCCACTTCTGCGCGTCCGCGGACTTGACGAAGTCTGGCTGCACGTCGAGCTCGTTCATGCTCGCGATGACGCTGGGGTCGGCCATCACGGACTGGATGGCCGCTTCGAGCTTCTGCACGATCGCTGGCGGCGTCCGCGCCGGCGCGGAGATCGTCACCTTCTGGTCGTTGTCGTCCATCTCCGGATAGCCCTGCTCGCCCGTCGTTGCGACGTTGGGCATCGTCGCCAGCCGCTTGCCGCGCTGCACCGCGATCACGCGGATGCCGTTGCCGTCCGTGTTCTTGATGAGGCCGCTGTACGGCAGCACGCAGGCCTCCACGTCTCCCGCACGCAATGCGGTGAGGGCGGGCGCAACGCCGTTGTAGGGGACGTGCGTGACGTTGAAATCCGCGCTGGGGTTCTTGCGCTTCACGAGGCCCTTGAACATCTCGAGCTGCAGGTGGTTGAGGCCGCCTTGCCCCGTCGAGCAGATGCTCACCCCGCCAGGCTTCGTCGCCGCGAGCGCGACGAGTTCCGTCAGGCTCTTGACCGGCACCGACGGGTTGACCGCGAACACCGACGAGTTGACCGAGACGCCGCCCAGCGTGGTGAAGTCCTTCAGGCCGGTGTCGTAGTTCTTGACCAACAGGTGGAGGAAGCCGAATGCGGAGCCGGACGCCATGAGAAGCGTGTAGCCGTCGGGCTTCGACGTTGCGACGAAGCGCGCTCCGACGGCGCTGCCTGCGCCCGGCTTGTTCAACACGATGACGGGCTGTCCGAGCTTGGGTTGCAACTTCGTCGCGAGCAGGCGCGCCGTCGCGTCGAGGCTTCCGCCGGGAGCAAAAGGCACGACGATGTTGATCGGCTGTTGCGGGTAGTCGCCCTCGGCCGCGTGTGCTGCGCCGGCGGCGGCGGCGCCGAGCAGGACGCAAGCGAGGAACTTCGCGCGAATGCGGCGAAGCAGGTCGGGGGTCATGCAGTCTCCTTCGGCCATGCGTGGGCCATGAGTGTTTCCGCGGTGTCGGGCTCCTGCCCCTCGGGCAGCACGTTCTGGTTCGCGCGCACGTTGTAGAAATGCGGCGAGCGCGATGCGGCATGGAATTCGCCGCTGTCGCGGCAGGAGACGGCGGCGTCGATCAGCGCGCGCCGCATCGCAACGACGGCACGGTCGCTGGTGCCGAGGTGCTCGCGCGTGCGGTCGGCGATCGGCCCCGCGCTCTCGGTCACCATCGCGTCCTGCGCGCGGATCCCGTGGATGCCGGTGAACGACGTCGTCTTCTGCAACGCGCGGTCGATGCCGTAGTCGTTGTCGAGGCGTTCGGTGGGCCTTGTCGTGCCGGGGATCACGCGGCGGTGCGCGTTCTCGCCGTTCTTCCATGCCGCGAGTTCCTTCTCGCCAAGCGGCCGGTCGGGGCGAAACGTCACGCAAAGCACCCAGCAGCGCTCGTCGTTCATCGGCACCCACATGCGCACCACGCGCGCGTCGGCGGGATGCGGCGGGATCATGCTGTAGAAGGGCAGGAGGAACTGATTGACGCGCCAGTAGCGCCCGTTCTCCACACGGCGGCCGTTGCAGGCCATGAAGCCGCCCGGCGTGGGCACGATCTTCCAGACGGGCGCACGGTCGGCCTGGAAGAACTTGCCGGTGAGCGCCTGATCGTCGCCGGCGGTGCGCTTGACGAGCGAATGCAGCAGGCCGACGTGCGCGCTGTCGAACTCGCCCTCCATCGCCTGCGCGTAATTGCAGTCCTGCTCCCAGCGCGAGACGTACCTGTGGTCGTCCGGCACGCCGATGAATTCGAAGTCGGGCAGTGGCGGTGCGGTCGCGGGGTCGCCCAGGTACACCCACAGGAGGCCGCCCGAGAGACTGGCCGGGTGCACGTGCGCCTTTACACGCGACTTCATCGGGCTGCCTTCGGGTTCGCTCGGCATGTCCATGCAGTTGCCGTCGACGTCGAACTTCCAGCCGTGATAGACGCAGCGGATGCCGCCTTCCTCGTTGCGGCCGAAGTAGAGGCTCGCGCCGCGGTGCGGGCAGTTCTCGTCGATGACGCCGACGCGGCCGCCGCTGTCTCGGAACACGACGAGCTTCTCTCCGAGGAGCTCGAGCTTGACCGGCGGCTCGTCGGGGCCGGGTACTTCGCGCGCCGTCATCGCCGGCGTCCAGAACGTGCGCATCAACTTGCCCATGGGCGTGGCCGATCCGGTGCGCGTGAGGATCTCGTTGTTCTCTCGGGTGAGCATGGTGGATGTCCTGCGGCTTCAGTCGACGATCGCGCCCGACGCCTTGATGATGGGCGCCCACTTGGCGATATCGGCGCGGATGCGGGCGTCGTATTCCTGCGAGGTCGAGCCCACGGGGTCGAGTCCCATCGCGAGCAGCCTCTCGCCGAAGTCCTTGCGCTTGACGGTCTGCACGACGTCGGCGCTCATGCGCGCGACGATCGGCTGGGGCGTGCCGGCGGTGGTGATGAGGCCGACGCTGCTCAATGCGACCACGTCCGGCACCAGCTCCGCTGCGAGCGGAAGGTTCGGCAGGCTTGCGGGCCGCTTCGGGCTGAAGAGGCAGATCGGCTTGACCTTGCCGGCCTTGAGCGCCGCTTCGGCGGCGTAATAGGTGTCCATCAGCAGCGGAATCTGTCCGCCCATCACGTCTTGCTCCGCGGGCGCGCCGCCGCGGTACGGCACGTGCGCGATCTGCACGCCCGTGCGCGCCTTGAGCAGTTCCATCACCAGATGATGCGCCGTGCCGCTGCCCGGGCTGCCGTAACTGAGCCGATTCGGCTCCTTGCGCGCGAGATCGAGGAGTTCTTTCAGGTCGTTCGCGGGCACCGACGGATGCGCGACGAGGATGATGTGCTGCACGCCGATCTCGGAGACGGGGACGAGGTCCTTCAGCGTGTCGTACGGCAGGTTGCGGCGCAGCGTCGGGTTGATCGCGTGCGACGACACCGCGATGCCCATGGTGTAGCCGTCGGGCTGTGCCTTCGCCACCGTGTTCGTGCAGATCACGCCGCCGCCGCCGGGTCGGTTGTCCGGTACGACGGGTTGCTTCCAGAGATCCGAAAGCTCCTGCGCGACGGCCCGCCCTTGCGCGTCGGTCGAGCCGCCGGCGGGGAACGGGATCAACATTTTCACGGCTCGGGAGGGCCACGTGTCCTGCGCGTGGAGCGAAGGCGCCGCGAGAAGGGGCAGGAACGCCAAGGCCAGCCGGCTCCGGTTCCGCATCCGTGTCTCCTTGCTTGTCGGTAGGCCGCCCGAACGGGATCGGCGGCCCGGCCATGGTGCCAAAGAAACTTGCGATTCGCAAGGATCCGGGTGATTATGCTCCTGCCATGTCGCAGAAGAAACTGCCGCTCGAAAGCTGGATCTCCTACCGCTTCGGCCTCGTCGCCACACGGATGGGCAAGGTCATGGCCGAGCGTTACGTCGCCCGGCACGACATTCCGATGGCCGCGTGGCGCTCGCTCGCGGTGATCGCGCGGTTCGGACCCATGTCGGCGGGCGATCTCGGGTCGCGGACGTCGTCGGACCCTTTCCGCGTCGTCCGCGCGATCGACTTGCTGGTCCAGCGCGGGCTCATCACCCGGGAGCCGGACCCGTCCGACCGCCGCCGTGCGAGGCTCGAGGTGACGACGGAAGGCCGCGCGCTCTATCGCGAGATCGAGAAGGGCGCGATCGCGAACGAGACCTTCCTGCGCTCGGCGCTCTCGCAGGAAGACATGGAAGCGCTCGAGCGCATCTTGTCGATCATCGAGGGACAGGTGAGCGCGCTCGGAGAAAAAGCGGGAAGGGGGCCGGCGAAGCGCCGCTGAACCTGCGCTGCGTGCGTTGGATCCTTGTACGCGCCGCGGATTACTTGCACAATGCAAATAACCCGCGCCAGCGAGGCGCATCGCGAGACCAATGCCAGACATCGACCCCGGCGCTGCGGCGCCCCGATTCACCGGCACGCGCCAGCAAGGCGGCGGCTACGGCAAGCCGCCGGGCCGGCCCGACCACTTCCTCACGCTCGTCGAGCCCGGCACGCCGTGCGGCGAATTGATGCGGCGCTACTGGCACCCTGTTGGCGTCTCGTCGAAAGTCACGAGCGACCCGCAGCGCGTGCGCATCCTCGGCGAAGACCTCATCGTCTTTCGGGACCGCAACGGCCGCGCGGGCCTGGTCGACGAGCACTGCGCCCATCGCGGCTCGTCGTTGTACTACGGCAAGGTCGAAGACGAAGGCATCCGCTGCTGCTATCACGGCTGGCTGTTCGCGGTGGACGGCACGTGCGTCGAACAACCGTGCGAACCTGACGGCGGCCGTCACCGCGACAAGGCGCGCCAGCCCTGGTACCCGGTGAAAGAGCGGTACGGCCTCGTCTTCGCGTACATGGGCCCGCTCGACCGCGTGCCGCCGCTTCCGCGTTACGACGTGCTCGAGAGCCTCGGCGACGACGAGGAACTGCAGCAGGAAGACAAGAGCTTCTACATCGGCGGCGGCACGAGCGCCGACCAGCCGGTCGCGCCCTACAGCTGGCTGCAGAATTTCGAGAACGTGATGGACCCGTTCCACGTCGTCATCCTGCATTCGCGTTTCAGCGGCGTGCAGTTCCGCGAGCAGATGGCGCTGATGCCGCAGGTGCAGTGGGAGCCGTGCGACCACGGCGTGATGTATCGCGCCGAGCGGCAGACGCCGTCGGGCCGGCTCACGCGCATCACGCAGACGCTGCTCCCGAACGTGCGCATCGTGCCGAGCATCGAACTCACGCCGGGGCAGGGCCGTGAGGTTGCCTGGCTGGTGCCGGTCGACAGCCATCATCACCGCTCCTTCGGCGTCGCCCGCGTGCGCAAGGACGAGGAGCCGCTTTACTCGCGCCGCTCGCGAATGGCGACGCACGACGGCAAGACCTGGTGGGAGATGACGGCGGCCGAACACAAGGCGCACCCCGACGACTACGAGGCGCAATCCAGCCAGGGCTCGATCCCCGCGCACAGCGACGAGCATCTCGCGACTTCGGACAAGGGCGTCGTGATGCTCAGGCGCATGCTCGCGCAGCAGATCCGCGAAGTGCAGGCCGGAGGCACGCCGCTCGGCGCGGGCGTCGAAGGCGCGCTCGTGCGGGTCAGGGCCGGCAACTACTTCGCCTGAGCAATGCAAGCGGAAACGCTGCTGCCGGTTCGCGTCGTGTGCCTGCGCGAAGAGGCGCCGGACGTCGTGTCGTGCGAATTGCGCACGACCGGCGCGCCGCTGCCCGCGTGCGCGCCCGGCTCGCACGTCGACGTGCACCTGCCCAACGGCCTCGTGCGCCAGTACTCGATCGTCTCGGCCGATGCGCGACTCGCACGCATCGCGGTGAAGCGCGAATCGAAAGGGCGCGGCGGTTCCGCCTACATGGCCGAGACGCTTCGGCTCGGGACGGTACTGAACATCGGCGTGCCGCGGGTGAGTTTCCCGCTCGCCGCGGGGCCTCACCGCACCGTGCTGATCGCCGGCGGCATCGGCATCACGGCGGTCGTCGCGATGGCGCGTGCGCTCGCGCAAGGTGGCGGCGACTGGGTTCTGAATTACTGCGTGCGGCGTCGCGAGGACGTCGTGTTCGCGAGCGAGCTCGCGGCATGGGGCGAGCGCGTTCGGATTCGGGTTTCATCGGAGCAGGGACGCACCTCGCTCGCATCCTTGATCGACGGGGAACCTAGGGGCGCTCACTTCTACTGCTGCGGACCCGAGTCGATGCTCGAAGACTTTGCGCAGGCCACGACGTCGCTGCCCGCCGACCACGTTCACGTGGAGCGGTTCGAGGCTGCGAAACCGCCGCAGGATGCCGGCGGCTTTCGCGTGCGGCTTGCGCGCAGCGCACGCGACGTCTCCGTCCGCCCCGATCAGACCATCCTCGACGCGCTCGCGGCCGAAGGGATCGATGCGCCATCTTCATGCCAGCAAGGCATCTGCGGATCTTGCGAGGTCCGCGTGCTCGAAGGGACGCCTGAACACAGGGACGAGGTGTTGACCGAGTCCGAGCGGGCGCGGGGGACGAGCATGATGATCTGTTGTTCTCGTTCGCTCACGCCGGTCCTGGTGCTCGACATGTGAGAGGAGGGGCCTTCCTGCGCCTGGACGCCGCCGTCGTCTCGCGCCTGGGCAGGTTCGCGTCGGCACGCCGCGACAAAGCGGACGCCCGCTCGCCAGAAGCGTCGGCATGCCAGGCATCGCAACGTAGCCAGCCGGTGCGATCGCGGTCGTCTGCAGGCATCCTGCGACCCGGCGGGCGTATGACGGCGCAGAATCCCGACCAATCGCGATCACACCGGCACCCTGTCACTCATGCATCGTCTTCGCCGTCAAGATCTGCCTTTCCCCGTCCAGATCGAGGGGCGTCATGAGGATGGGCTCCACGCTACTGAGCTGGCCGACGGCACGCTTGCCAGCGTGTCGTTCTGGCGTGCAGGCCACTGTCTCGCCGAGCTCGTGCTTGGTGACACGCAAGCAAGCTGGCGGACGATCCAGGAGTTCGCGCCTCTCCTCGACGGCGAGGAGCCCGCCGATCCAGATGGCTTTCGCCGCTGGCTCGAAGGCGTGCCCCTGCAGCGTCTCGGAGACTTGGCGCGCGGAACGCGCCGGTGCGCGTTCTGCGAGAAAACCAGCGCAGAGGTCACCAAGCTGGTCATGGGCCCCACGGTCGGCATCTGCAACGAATGCGTCGCACTCTGCGCAGAGATCATCGACACACGGCCAGTCGGCCCCGACGATCAGGCAAGCTGACGACGAGCCTTTCGAAGATCGAGCAGCTCGCTGAAGCGAGTTCGCCGACGGCCCCCGCGCGGGCGTCGGTGTCTTGGCGGGAGGCCGACACACCGTCGAGGTCCCGCAGTCGCCTTGGAGC
>JASLGD010000396.1 GCA_030150305.1 Caldimonas sp.
GCACCGCGCCCGCCGCTCGCGGCGGCGCTCGCCGGCTGGCTCGCCTGGCGGCCGCTGGTCACGTCGCTGGCCGCGGCCACGGTGCTGGCAGTGGCGTTGAACATGGCGCTGCTGCGATCGTCGAAGCAGGAGCGGCTGATGGACGAGGCAGTCGCGAGCCACGTGCGCTCGACCGTCGGTCCGCACCTCGTCGACGTGCTCTCGTCGGACCGCCACACCGTCAAGCCGTTCCTGTCGTCGAAGCTCGGCTTCTCGCCGCCGGTCGCCGAGCTGCCGCTGCCGGGCTCGGTCTTCGTCGGCGGCCGCGTCGATTACCTCGACGGTCGGCCGGTCGCAGCGCTCGTGTACCGGCAAGGCGAGCACGTCGTCAATGCGTTCGTGTGGCCCGACTCCGGGGGCGACAGCAAGCCCGAGTTCGCCCAGCAGCGCGGCTACCGCATTGCCCACTGGTCGCAGGGCGGCATGCGCCACTGCGTGATCTCGGACCTCAACCGCGAGGAGTTCGAGCGGCTGGTCGACGCGGTGCGCGCGACCGCGGCCGGCTGAAGCGCCGCGCGTCGTGCGATCGCGGTGGGCGTTGTTTCCTTCCGCGGTGCTGTACCGCGCCGAGGCGGCGATCGGGTAGCTGCGGCGCGGCCGCGATCGTCGCGGCGTCCACAGTCGAGAGGACCGTCCCCCTGCCGAGGGATGGGTTGCGCGTGCGCAGCGGGTTCCACTTGCCGCTCGCGCTTCACGGAGCGCCGGCCTCAACCCTGGAGAAGACCATGCTCAAGTCCTTCGAGCCGCGGCGAGACGGCGGCCTGCTGATCGCGCTCGTCGTCGCCGCTGCGCTTGCCGTCAACGCCGCGACGCATCGAGCGGAGGCCGCGGGCGACGTCGCCAGCGGCCCGACCCCCGCGCCGGAGTCGGCGGCCGAAGTCGTGTCGCCGGCGATCGACTACTTCAACGCCGTTGGCCAGGCCACGGCAGCGGCCGAGCCCTGAGCTCTGCGTGCGCCCGCACGCGAGCGATCGCGGGCGCGCCCGTTGCCAGCGAAGCCCGTTCCAGCGGAGCCCGTCGCCAACGTCGCTTGGCGCGTCGACCGGCGCCGCGCCTCGGCGTTCGCGCCGCAGCGGACATCCGGGCTACCCCGATGCAGCGCCGGCCGACCGGCGCCTACGATCGGCTGCTTCTCCTCGCCACGGAAACTCAATTGGCAGACATCCTGGTGCGCCGCGACGGCGGCATCGGCACCCTCGTCTTCTCGAATCTCGAGAAGCACAACGCGATGACGGCCGAGATGTGGGAGCGCCTGCCGGCCCGCATCGACGAGCTCGACCGCGACCCCGACATCCGCGTCATCGTGCTCGCCGGCGACGGCGACAAGGCGTTCGTGTCGGGCGCCGACGTCTCGCAGTTCGGCGCCCACCGCAGCGAGCCGGCGGCGCAGCAGCGCTACAACGACGTCGTCGAAGCCGCGTACCGGTCGCCGGCGCGCGCGCGCAAGCCCGTGCTCGCGCAGATCCGCGGCATCTGCTTCGGCGGCGGCCTCGGCCTCGCCGCCGCTTGCGACCTGCGCGTCTGCGCCGACGACGCGCGCTTTCGCATGCCGGCCGGGCGGCTAGGCCTCGGCTACAGCCAGGCCGGCGTGCATCGCTTCCTCTCGCTCGTCGGCGTGCAGAACACGTTCGACCTGTTCTACACGGCGCGGATCTTCGATGCCGCCGAGGCGCTGCGGATCGGCTTCGTCTGTCGCGTCGTACCGGCGGCTTCGCTCGAGGCTGCCGTGCGCGAGCTCGCCGGAACGATCGCCGAGAACGCGCCGCTCACGATGGAGGCGACCAAGGCGACGGTCAACGCCTGGCTGCGCGATCCAGGCGACGCCCACGACGCCGGCGCGCAGGCGGCGATCGACCGCTGCAACCGCAGCGACGACTACCGCGAAGGCGTGCGCGCGTTCGCGGAGAAGCGCAAGCCCGTCTTCGCGCGCCGCTAGTCCCGGCCTGAACCAGGAGCACCCGATGACGATGGCGACCCGCTCGATCCGTCTTGCCCTCGCGGCCGCCGTCGCCGCGCTGGCGCTGCCCGCGCTCGCGCAGATGGCGCCGTGGGAGCAGGCGCTCTACGACGCGGCGAAGAAGGAAGGCCAGTTCACGGTCTACACCGCGCACTACGACACCGAGACGATCGCCGACATCTGCGCCGCGTTCGACCGCAGGTATCCCGGCGTCAAGTGCAACTTCGTGCGCACGACGGCGCAGGTCGCGTTCCAGCGGCTGCAGCAGGACCTGAAGGCGAACCTCGCGGTCGCGTCGGTGTTCAGCAGCACCGACATCAGCCACTACCCCGAGCTGAAGAAGAGCGGCACGCTGATGGCGTACCAGCCGCACAACCTCGCCAACATGGTCGACTCGCTCAAGCAGTACAACGACAAGGACAACCAGTACTGGGTGACGGCGGCCGCGCTCGTCGCCATCTGCTACAACACCGCGCTCGTCGCCGAGAAGGACGCGCCCAAGCGCTGGACCGACCTGCTCGATCCGAAGTGGAAGGACAAGGTGGCGATCGGCCACCCCGCGTTCAGCGGCTACGTCGGCACGTGGACCGTGCAGATGCGCAAGCTCTACGGCTGGCAGTACTTCGAGAAGCTCGAGAAGAACAAGCCGCAGATCGGCCGTTCGATCAACGACACGGTGACGATGCTCAACGCCAAGGAGCGCTGGGTCGCCGCCGGGCCCGAAGCGACGACGCTGCTCAGCCGCGACAAGGGCAACCCGCTCGCCGTCGTCTACCCGGCCGACGGCGCGCTGCTGATGGTCTCCGAGACCGGCATCCCGAAGAACGCGCCGGCGCCCAACGCCGCCAAGCTCTTCGTCGAGTTCCTGCTCGACAAGACGGCTGCCGAGGTGCAGGTGAAGGACCATTCGCTGGCGGTCGTCAAGGGCGTCAAGCCCGCCGCGGGCGCCAAGCCGCTCGAGGAGATCAAGGTGATCCGGCCGACCGAGGAGGAGATCGCCAAGGGCATCCCGGAAGTGAAGGAACAGTTCCGCGACACCTTCGGCATCTGAGCACGCGCGCGTCGTGAGCGCACGACCCGACGCCGCAACGCTCGCGCCCGCGCCCGCGGTCGGGCTGCGGCGGCGCTGGCGCGACGTCGACAAGACGGGCTGGGTCTGGCTCGTCGCGATCGCGTTGCTGCTGCTGCTCGTCGTCAACCCGCTGCTGCGGCTCGTCGTCGTGAGCTTCCAGCAGCCGGACGGCAGCTTCACCGTCGCGAACTACGTCTCTGCGTACAGCCGCGTGCGCTATCTCGAAGCTCTGGGCAACTCGCTCGTGCTCGGCGTCTCGGCGGGAACGCTCTGCCTGCTGTTCGGCGTGCCGCTCGCGTGGGCGCTGTCGCGCACCGACATGCCGGGCAAGGGCCTCGTCTGGGTCTCGATCCTCGGCACCTTCATCATCCCGCCGTACCTCGGCGCGGTCGGCTGGATCCTGCTCGCCGGGCCGAACGCAGGCTGGCTCAACCGCGCCGCGATCGCGTTGACGGGCGCCGACAAGGGACCGTTCAACATCTATTCGATGCCGGGGCTCGTCCTCGTCACCGCGTGCTACAGCTTCCCGTACGTCTTCATGTTCACGAAGTCGGCGCTCGACCTCGTCTCCTCCGAGATGGAGGACGCCGCCAACATCCTCGGCGCCGGGACGCTCAGGACGATGCGCTCGGTGACGCTGCCGCTCGTGCTGCCGGCGCTGCTCGGCGCGTTCATCCTCGTCTTCCTCGAGGCCATCGCGCTGTTCGGCTCGCCGGCGCTGCTCGCGCTGCCCGGGCGCTTCCACGTCGTTACGACGCAGCTCTGGCAGTTCTTCGAATATCCGCCCAAGGTCGGCGTCGCCGCCGCCTACGCGATGCCGCTGCTCTGCGTGACGGTGCTGCTCTTCTGGGTGCAGCGACGCCTGACGAGCCGAAAGGGCTACGTCGCGCTCACCGGCAAGGGCGGCGAGCGGCGGCCGGTGCGACTCGGCGCTTGGAAGTGGCCGCTGCTCGCTTACTGCCTGCTCGTCTGCACGCTCTCTTTCTTCATGCCGATGGTCGTCATCTGCCAGGCGGCGTTCGCGAAGGCGTGGGGGCGCGGCTTCTCGCTCGACAACGTGACGCTCGCCAACCTGCGCTTCACGCTGTTCGAGAACACGCTGACGAGGAACGCCACCATCCACACCTTCGTCTACGCCGGCGCGGCAGCGCTGATCGCGGTGCTGCTCGCGATGGTCGTCGCCTACATCGTGCACCGCGAGCTCGTCGGCCGGCGCATCGGCGGTGCGCTCTCGTTCCTGACGATGGCGCCGTTCGTGATTCCCGGCATCGTGCTGGCGATCGGCTTCTACGCCGCCTACACGCACGCGCCGCTGCTGCTGTACGGCACGGCGTGGATCCTGATCCTCGCCTACGCGACGCGCTTTTTGCCGATCGCCTACGCGAACAGCGCGGCGTCGATCCGCAGCATCCACCCCGAGCTCGAGGACGCGGTGCGCATCCTCGGCGGCACGCGGCTCACGGCAGTGCGCCGGGTCGTGCTGCCGCTCCTGAAGCGCAGCCTCGCCGGCGCCTTCATCCTCGTCTTCATCCCCGGCACGCGCGAGCTGAGCTCGGCGATCTTCCTCTACTCGATCAACACGCAGGTGCTCTCGGTGCTCCTGTTCGACAAGAGCGACGAGGGCAACTTCGAGTCGCTGGCGTCGATCGGCCTCGTTCTCGTCGTCATCACGGTCGCGCTGATCCTGGTCGGCTTTCGCCTGCTCGGCCGCGACTTCATGCTGCGCAGGACCGCGGCATGAGCGACCCCGCACGGCCGCTCCGAAGGGGACGTTCCGTCCCGCTCGGCGGGACCGGCCGCACGCCGAGGGTGCACCGATGAGCCTGGTGCTGCGCCACGTCTCGCGCGCGTTCGGCGGCGTCGCCGCGGTCGACGACTTCAACCTCGCGCTCGAGGAGGGCGAGCTCGTTTCGCTGCTCGGCCCGTCGGGCTGCGGCAAGACGACGACCCTGCGCATGATCGCCGGCTTCCTCGCACCGACGGCTGGGACGATCGAGATGGACGGCGAGGTGATCTCGTCGCCCGAGTCGGTGCTGCCGCCCGAGCGGCGGCGCATGTCGATGATCTTCCAGAGCTATGCGATCTGGCCGAACATGACCGTCGCCGAGAATGTCGGCTTCGGCCTCGAGCTGAGGAAGCTCGCGAGCGGCGAGATCCGCCGCCGCGTCGACGAGATCCTCGGCGTCGTCCAGCTCGGCGCGCTGCGCGACCGCTACCCGGCCGAGCTGAGCGGCGGCCAGCAGCAGCGCGTCGCGCTGGCGCGCTCGATCGTCGTCAAGCCCGCGCTGCTGCTGCTCGACGAGCCGCTCTCCAACCTCGACGCCAACCTGCGCGAGGAGATGCGCTTCGAGATCCGCCGCCTGCACGACGAGTTCAGGATCGCGATGGTCTACGTCACGCACGACCAGGCCGAGGCGATGGTGACGTCGGACCGCATCGTCGTCATGGACAAGGGACGCATCGAGCAGATCGACGCGCCGTTCGAGCTGTACGCGCGGCCACGCACCCGCTTCGTCGCCGGCTTCATCGGCCGCACCAACTTCCTCGAGGGGATGCCCGGCGCGCACGGCGTCGACTTCGGCGCGTTCGCGGTCGCGCCGGAAGCGCTCGGCGTCGATGCGCGGCGGCGCGAGCCGGTCGTGGTCTCGCTGCGGCCGCAAAGCGTCCACCTGCTGCGCGGCGACCCCGCTGCGGCTCCCGGCCGCTGTCGCGCGCGCGGCGTCGTGCAGCGCCGCTCGTACCTCGGCGAATACTGGGACTACCAGGTGCTGCTGCAAGGCGCGAGCGAGCCGCTGCGCGTCAGCACGCGCGCGCACGAGGTGCACGAGGCGGGCGACGCGGTCGTCGTCGACATCGACCCCGCGCAGCTCACCGTCCTGCCCTGATCGAGGAGAGAGAACGACGATGCCGCTCCCGCTCGAAGGCGTGAAGGTGCTCGACCTGACGAACGTCCAGGCCGGCCCGTACTGCACGATGGTGCTCGGCGACCTCGGCGCCGACGTCGTCAAGATCGAGGACTTTCCCGACGGCGACGCGTCGCGCCGCTTCGATCCGAAGGTCAACGACGAGTCGTACTGCTTCGCGGTGCTCAACCGCAACAAGAAGAGCGTCGCGCTCGACATCAAGGAGACGCGCGGCAAGGAGGTGCTGCTCAAGCTCGCAGCCGCCGCCGACATCGTGACCGAGAACTTCCGGCCGGGCGTGGTGAAGAAGCTCGGCGTCGACTACGAGGCGCTCTGTCGCGTCAACCCGGCGCTGATCTACGCGTCGATGTCGGGCTTCGGCCAGACCGGACCGTACGGAACGAAGGGCGGCTTCGACATCATCGCGCAGGGCATGTCGGGGATCATGACGATGACCGGCGAGCCGAACGGGCGGCCGGCGAAGGTCGGCATCGCGATGAACGACATCGCGAGCGGCGTCACCTGCCTGTACGGCATCCTCGCCGCCTACATCGCGCGGCTGCGCACGGGAAAGGGCCAGTACCTCGAAACGTCGCTGCTCGAAGCCGGGCTGGCGTGGACGCCGTGGGAGTTCGGCGCGTTCTTCGGCGGCGGCGAGATTCCGACCGCCACCGGCAGCCGCCATCGCCGCTCGGCCCCGTACCAGGCGTACCGCACGCAGGACGGCCACGTGACGCTCGGCGCGAGCAACGACAAGCTGTGGACCAACTTCTGCACCCTCGTGTGCGAGAAGCCCGAATGGCTCGGCGACGAGCGCTTCGCGACGGCGCCGGCACGGCTCGCGAACGTCGATGCGCTCGAGCGCGAGATCGAAGCTGTGTTCGCGGCGCATCCGACCGCGCACTGGGTCGCGAAGCTCGACGCCGCGCAGGTGCCCGCCGGGCCGGTGAACCGCTACGACCAGACGCTCGCCGACCCGCAGATCGCGGCACGCCGGATGGTGGTCGACATCGAGCATCCGAAGATCGGGCCGATGAAGACGATCGGCCTGCCGCTCAAGTCGAGCGGCGAGCTGACCGCGATCCGCCGCCCGGCGCCGTGGCTCGGCCAGCACACCGAGGAGGTGCTGCGCAGCCTCGGCTACGGCACGCGCGAGATCGAGGCGCTGTTCGCCGACGAGGTCGTCTACGACCGCTACCGCGAAGGCGCCGCATCGCCGCCGTGAGGCGGTGCGCGTCCGAGTGCCTGGAGACCCGACGAGATGCCGATGCTGTTCGTCTACGGATCGCTGAAGCAGGGCTTCGCCAACGAGCACGTCAACTCCGGCCGCCGCTTGCCCGGCCGCTATCGCACGCACGAACGCCACGCGCTCTATCTCCTCGGTGCCGGCGAAGTGCCTTGCCTCGTCGTTCCGTCCGGCGTCGGCCACCAGGTCGTCGGCGAGCTGTACGAGGTCGACGACGACCACCTTCGTCGCATGGATCGGCTCGAGCGCCTCGGCGAGCCGCAAGGCTACGAGCGCGCGGAGATCGCCGTCGAGCGCTTCGACGTCGCGTCGTCGGCGCCGTTGCGTGCCCTCGTCTACGTCAGGCGGGAGGCGGCGATCGCCGCCGACGTGGCGCGCATCGGCCCGCTGCCCGAATACCTGCAAGAGCACGCGGTTCGCTTCCATTGGCGCGGCGCGTGACCTTCGCGACAGGCGGCGGCGCGCACGTGAGTGCGGTGCCGCGGCCTGCGCGGGCCCGCGCCGTCACTGCGGTGCCGCGCTCTGCGCGTGCCCGCGGCGCGTGGGCACGCGTGCGCGCAAGCCGCTGAACGCACCCGCGAGCACCGCGAAGCCGGCGGCGCACGCGAACGCCGTGGCCGGCCCGCGCGCGCTGTGCGCGCCCTCGACGCTGAAGATGATGGCGAGCATCACCGCGCCGACCGTCTGGCCGGTCAGGCGAGCCGTGCCGAGCATGCCGCTCGCGGCACCGCTGCGCGCGACCGGCGCCGACGTCAGGATCGCGTGGTTGTTCGGCGACTGGAACAGCCCGAAGCCGACGCCGCAGATCGCCATTCGCAGCGCGATGTCGAGGTTGCCCGGCGACGCCGGCAGCGCAGCGAGCAACGCGAGGCCGACGCCGAGCGTGAAGAGCCCGGCGGCGCCGAGCACGCCGTCGGTGACGCGCCCGATCATCCGGCCGGCCAGCGGCGCGGCGACGATCGTCGCGAGCGGCCACGCCGTGATCAACAGTCCCGCGGTCGAAGGCGGGCGGCGATACGCTTCGAGGAGCAGGAACGGCAGCGCGACGTACGCCAGCGACTGCGCCGCGAAGGCGGCGACCGACGTGCACATCGAGAGCGCGAAGACCGGAATGCGCAGCAGATCGAGCGGCAGCAGCGGCGCCGCCTCGCTGCGCTGGCGGCGAACGTAGACGACGCCAGCGACCGCCGCAGCCGCGAGCAGCAGCGCGCCTGCCTGCGGCCCGAGCGCCGAGCCCGCGCCGGCGACGTTCGTGCCGAGCGCGTCGGCGCCGAGGAAGGCGCAGCCGAACATCGCGACGTTGAGGGCGACGTCGAGCGGCCGCAGCACGAGGCCGGTGGGGCGCGCCGACGCGTTGGCGGGCAGCGCCTTGGCGCCGAGATAGAGCACGAAGAGGCCGAGCGGCACGTTGATGCCGAATAGCCACGGCCACGACGCGATCGAGAGCACCGCGGCCGCGATCGAAGGACCCGCGACCGACGCGGTCGCGACGACGAGCGAGTTGAGCGCGATGCCGCGGCCGAGCCGGCCGGCCGGATACGTTCGCCGCACGAGCGCGCCGTTCACCGCCATCAGGCCCGCGGCGCCGATCCCCTGCACGGCGCGCGCCGCGATCAGCACGCCGAGCGCAGGCGAGAACGCGCACGCGATCGACGCGAGCGTGAAGAGCGCGAGGCCGCCGAGATAGACGACGCGATGGCCGATCAGGTCGCCGAGCGTCGCGAACGGCAGCAGCATCACCAGCGTCGCGACCTGGTACGCGGTGACGACCCAGACCGTCTCCGCGGCCTGCGCATGCAGGTCGCGAACGATGCCGGGCAGCGCCAGGTTGACGATCGTGCCGTCGAGCACGGCGATCGCGATCCCGAGCAGGATCACGGCCATCGCGCCGTAGCGCTGCGGCACCGGCAGGCCGTCGGTGGCCGCGGTCGGGGGTTCGCGTGGAGCGTTCATGCGGGCTCGTGGACCATGAAATGGCTCGGCAATCGTTCTCCGCGACGGCGGCGCGCGGCGCCGCATCGGTCGGTCGCCGGCGACCGATCGAGGCCGGCACGCGACCCTCCGATGCACCGCGCGACGTCGCGCAACCCCGGGCGTCGGGGTCGGTCAGCGCCTCGTCAGGTTGGGCATGCCGCGTTCCCGCGGCTTGCGTTACCCTGCATCGTGGCTGCAGGCGGTCGCGACGGCGATCGCCAGGGTCTTGCAACGCGCTTAGGATCGCGGCCTTCGTTGGTACTGGAAGCGTGAATGCCAAACATTGCATCGGTCCTGAAACAAGAGATCGCCCGCCTCGCGCGCAAGGAGCTGCGCGGCCAGATCGCTGCCGTCAAGAAGGCGTCCGCCGGCCACCGCGGCGAGATCGCGGCATTGAAGCGGCGCATCGCCGAGCTCGAGCGTCGGCTGCGCGCCGGCGCGAAACGCGCGCCTGCGCCCGCCGCGTCGGCGGCGAACGATGACTCGATCCCCGAGGGATTCCGCTTCAGCGCCAAGGGCCTCGCCGCGCATCGCAAGCGGCTCGGCTTGTCGGCCGGCGACCTCGGCCTGCTGCTCGGCGTCTCCACGCAGACGATCTACAACTGGGAAGGCGGCAAGGCCCGCCCGCATCGCAAGTTCATGCCGACGCTCGTCGCGTTGCGGACGGTGGGAAAGAAGCAGACGCACGCACGTCTCGAGCAGGTGAAGAAGGCGGCCTGACGGCCAAGGCGGCCCAATGCGGCCGATGGCGCGGTCGAGGCGACCGTTCTATCCTGCGCGAAGCCGCCATCGGCGGTGCGAGGAGGAACCATGTCGACGCGCGGCCTCTGGCTCGAAGGTGGCACGACCTTCCCCGACAACTTCACGCGAGCGATCGGCATCTGCCTGGCGATCGGCTGGGTGCTGCTGATCGCGGCGCGCAACCCACAGCCGCCGTTCGCCAGCCGCTTCGAATGCGGTAGCGACCCGTGGGAGTTCCTCCACGTCGGCGAGATCCTCGAGCCGCGCGCGCTGCAGTTCCTCGTCGACGCGCACTGCGCGAACGCGAAGTACGTGCCGGGCTGGATCGAGCTTCGCTACGGCGGCGGGCGGATGGACGTCGAAGTGAGCCCGGTCCGCATCGCCGACACGACGTATTACCGGATCGTCTCGATCGGCGGCGTCGCGACGCCTTAGCCTGCGCTCGAACGCCGGGCGAGCGCGCGCCTGCTAGCGTTCCGGGACCCGCGAGGCGCCGCTCCCGGCCTTGGCGGTGCGCTTCAGGCTCGACGCCGCGCTCGTGTATCCGCCCGAGCCGCCGTCGACGAAATGGACGTGCAGGCTGTTCGACGCCGACGTCACGAGGCACGTCACCAGCGCCGTCGGCGACACGTGCAGGCCATAGCGCACGCCGCGCGACGCGGCCGCCTGCTCGAGATCGCTGCGGATCGCTTCGATCGCCGCCGGCGAGCAATCCATCACCAGGCAGACGGTCTCGTCGAACTTGCAGAAGTCGGTGTTCCTGATCATCTCGGCGCGGTAGCGCTGCGGATCGAAGTTGCCGGTCGGCTTGCCGCGGGCGAAGAGGATCCGCGCGATCAGCGTCTGCAGCAGCACGCGGCACGCCCACAGCACGAGCGATCCGCCGCGGCGGCGCGCGCGCACCTCGAGCATGAAGTCGGCGGGAGGCCAGCGCAGCTTCAGCGTCTCCTCACGGACCGGCCGCGTCTGCGCGTCGGGACCGGCGAGCGCCGCAACGCGCGCGTGGACGTCGCGCAGGTCCGCCGCGCGGCCCTGCAGGATCAGCGTGAGCATCGCGCCGTGCGACGAATGCAGCGTGTCCCAGCGGCACGACAGGCCCTCGAGATCGACCGGCGCACCGTCGTCGAGGGTCATCGGCACCTCGGCGATCGCAGCGAGCTCGGCGTTGCCGCGACCGCGGATCGAGTCCTCGAGCAGGCCGACGCCGCCGCCGAGGAAGACGCCGAAGCTGTTGCCGGGCGTCGGCTCGTAGCGGCCGACGAGGACGTCGCTGCCGAGCCGCCGGAGCTCCTTCACCGGAGCCAGGCCGACGCGCATCGTCAGGCCGAACTCGCGCGCGGCCATGCCGCGCACCCGCGCGAGCTCGACGCGCGCCTTGGACGCGACCTCCGGCGGCACCATCACGACGGCGCCGTCGCCGCCGAACAGGAACGGGATGCGCGTCGGCGCGCACAGGTTGCGCAGCGCGGCGATGCCCATCGCGGCGACGAAGTTGACGGTCTTGTGCCGTCCTGCGGCGATCGCGCCGGTCGAGTCGACGATGTCGGTGACGGCGAGCTGCCAGTCGTCGGGTGCGCTTCGGTAGCGAGCGAGGTCGAACGCGTCGCCGCCGCTCGCGAGCAGCGGCAGGTTCGCGAAGAAGCCTGACCCGTCGGCCGCGCGGACGGGCGAGCCGTCGACCATCAGAATTGGTAGGACACGCCGGCCGAGTACACGATCGGCCGGAAGTCGACCGTCGTCGTCAACACGGTGGCGCCGGTCGCGACGACCTTGCTCTTGACGTCGAGCTTGGCGATGCTCGCGAACACGCCGACGTCCTTCGTGATGGCGACATTGATCCCGGCCTGGATCGCGAGGCCGGTCGAGTCGCCGAGCTCGACCTGCGGCGCCAGGCTCGAGTGCGCCGACGTGAAGCGGGTGTAGTTGACGCCGGCGCCGACGTACGGACGCAGCGCGTCGCCGGGCGAGAAGAAGTGGTAGTTGACGAGCAGCGTCGGCGAGACGTTCTTCACCGTGAGGACCTCGCCGAGGAAAGCGGCGCTCCCGGTCGCGGTCGCCTTCAGCTTGGGCGGCACGCCGATCACGAACTCGACGCCGACGTTGGGCGTGAAGAGCCGCTCGTAGACGAAGATCGCCGTCGTCGCGTTGCTGACGCTGACGTCCGCGCCGGGCGGAACGCCGACGCCCGAGATGCCGTTCGTCTTCTCGTGCGTCGTGTACTCGGTGATGCCGAGCTTGACGACGTTGGCGCCCTGCGACTGCGCGAGCGCGCACGGCGCGAGACAGGCGAGGGCAGCGGCGGCGACGCCGGGCAGGGTCATCGGATGCATGGGTCGTCCCCTCCGTTCTCGATCAGATCCAGCCGAACGCGCGCAGCTGCGCCTCGAACGAGGCGGCGATCACCTTGTGGCCGGCGGTGGTCGGGTGCACGCTGTCGGCGAATTGCCAGGTGTTGACGTCGGCGCCTGCCGTCAGCCCGTTGTACGGTGCACCGGGCGTGCCATTGCAGAACAGCGATGAGCCGTCGGTGACCTGGCCGCCGGTGATCGCCTGGATCTTCGCGACGTCGCATGCCGGCGTCGTGTTGTTGACGAAGCCGTACTTGGCCGGGTTCTGGTAGGCGTCCTTGAAGAGCGCGAAGGTGTCGATGATCTGCACCGGCTGGCCCGTGAGCCCGTCGCGCAGCCAGACGTTGAAGTTCTGCGACAACGACGTCAGCACCGAGCGCGCATCGGCCGGCAGCGAGTTGCCGAACGGCGTGTCGGCGATGTCGCTCAGCGTCATCACGGCGACGTACTTGCCGCCGTTGGCGAGGATCTGCGTGCGCACGTCGGTCGCGAGTTCCTGCGCGGCCTGCTTCATTGCGGCGAGCGCGGTGTTCTGCGCCGCGAAGAGCTGCCGGTTGGCCTCGTCGGCGCTGATCGTGCCGTTGGCGGCCTGGGCCTGGATCTGCGCCGCCGCCGTCGCGAACGCGTCGAACTGGACGAAGACGTCGTTGCTGCCCGCGTAGACGAAGATCAGGTCGCTCGCCTTGAAGCTGCCGAAGCGGGCGAGATGGTTGGCGATCTGCGTCACGACCGGCACCGTCAGCGCGCCGCCGGTGTGGCCGACGCCGTTCGGGTCGGTGACGCGCGAGCCGCCCTGGCCGTAGCCCGTGCACGTCGATGCGATCGCCGGATTGGCGGCCGCCGGGCACTTGACCGAAGTGCCGGCGAAGCCGACCTCGGCGGGCGTGACGAGGAGGCCGAGGTCGGCGGCGAGGTCCTCGACCCAGATCTTGCCGAGCGCGTTCGCGTCGGGAACGCCGTTGCTCGTCTCGTTGGTCGTGAACTTGCCGCCGAAGAACGGCGGCGTGCCGTTGCCGGCGAGCGAGGTCGCCGGCGCGTACGCGCCGACGTCGCTCAGGCTGTCGCCGAACGACACCACCGCGGTGAACGTGCCCTTGGTCGTCGGCGCGCCGGCGGGCGAGCCGCTGCCGGGAACGTCGGGATCGCCGCCGCCGCACGCGGCGAGCAGGACAGCCGACACCGCCCACGGGGCGAACAACCGCAACGCTCTCATGCGCAACTCCTCCACGACCTGACCGCCGGCAACTGTCGGCCTGCGGTCGCGCCGTGCGAGTCGGCATTTACCCGGGCGTCTGCGACGGGATCGACGCGCGGCGCGGTTGCCTGCGCGGGCCTTGCCGCACGCGGGTCTGCTCGCTGCGCGGTCGCGCTCGCGCCGCTCGACCGACGCCGAGCGCGGCTCGCGCAACGCTCAGCGCAGCGGCCGCGTCAGGTAGACGCCTTCGCGGCCGACGATCGGCTGGCGCGTCGGCATGAAGATCGTGCAGTCGTCGACCGGCGCGCGGATCTCCTCTGCGCCGTCGGTCGCGATCAGCTCGCCCTTGGCGAACGTCTCGAAGCCGATCACCGGCCGCGCGAAGCGGAAGTCGGCGTGCCGGACGACGTGCGTGCGCAGCAGCTCGAATCGCCGCGGCGGCTGCGCGGGCCGCGGCACCTCGCGGTCGATGAGGCCGAAGTGGCCGAGCACGTTGAGCGCGACCTCGGTCGCGAGCTCGGCGCTCGAGCGCTTGAAGTGCTGGCCGCACTCGACCACGAGCGCGCTGCCGGTGCCGTCGGCGCGGCCGTGCGCGCCGTACTGCGTGATCGGCGTTCCCGAGCCGAGGCCGGTCGGCATCACCAGGTGCACGTCGGGCCGCGGCACGGCGTTGGCCACCGCGGCGTTGCGCGCGAACGCCGGGTAGACCCAGAACGGCACAACGTCGTGGCTCGTCGAATGGATGTCGAGGATGTGATCGGCGGCGGCGATCGCCGGCCGCATCGCGCGGGCGCGGCGCAGCTCGACGCTGTCCTCGCTGCCGTCGAGCTGCGCCTCTGACCAGATGCGGTTCAGGTTGTGCGTGATCTGCCTGCTGTCGAACGGCCGTTCGGGATCGAACGTCTCGTACGCCGCGACGTTGCCGAAGCTGAGCGTCAGCGTGCCGATCCTCGGCCGCACGCCGCTGTCGAGCAGATGGCAGACGGCGACCATGCCGCAGAACTCGTTGCCGTGCGTGATGCCGTTGATGAGCACGTGCGGGCCGGGCTTGCCGGACTCGAAGCGATGGACGTAGTCGATGCCGGTGTTGCCGGCACGGTAGGCAGTGAGGTCGCGCGGCAGGACCTCGAAGGCGGGCAGGTTCATGGCTGCGATTGTGCGATGCGTGCAAGGCGGCCATCAGCAAGGAAGCGGCAACAAATCATTGCCCGCGCGCAACGCCGCGGCGCCTCCTCCGACGGAACCCGAGCGGGGTCGAGCGCGATCGAACCGAGTCCTCCTTCCTCACTGGATCCGACATGCCTTCCCGTCCCCTTTCCGATGCGCGGCCGCTTCGCCGCTCCGCCGCGCTCGCCTCGATCGCCGCGGCCGCGGCCGCAGGCCTCGTCTGTCCCGCGCGCGCGCAGAACGTCTACGGCGGCATCGATCTCGGCCACCCGCAGTACAGCAACCAGATCAACGGCATCGGCGGCGATGACGGTACCAACGGCGGCATCGGCGCCAAGGTCTACGGCGGCTACTCGCTGACGCCGAACTTCGCCCTCGAGGGCAGCCTCTTTCGCCTCGGCCACGGCAGCTCGAACGGCCAGACGGTGAACACGTGGGGGGGTGCGATCGACGCCGTGGGAACGTACGGGTTCGCGCCGCAGTGGTCGTTGCTCGGCCGCGTCGGCCTCGCCGAGGCGCGTTTCGACACCAGCGCGGGCGACGACTCGAGCTCGGGATTGAAGTTCGGCGCCGGGGTGCAGTACGACGTCAACAGCCGGGTCGGACTTCGCGTGCAGTACGAGCGCTATCACTTCTTCAACGCGTTCGGGTCGAAGCCGAACGTCGGCGAATACAGCGCCGGCGTGAAGGTCAGCTTCTGACGTTCGGCACGCCGTCGATCGCGCACGCCGCTGGGGCCGGCACGCGGTTCGCCACGTCGCAGCGAGCGTGCGTCCCGCACCGCGTCGCGGTCGACGGTGGCGAGCGCGGACACATAGGAGAGCACCATGCACCCGATCCTTCGACTCGCCGCCGCGGCGGCGTTCGGACTCGCCGCGACGACCGGCCCGGCGCTCGCGCAGGACCGCCACGACCACGACCAGCGCGACGACCGCGGCTTCGACGAGATGCGCCAGAGCCCGGAATCGGCGCGGCGCGAAGCCGCTGCCGCGTACGCGCAGGCCAAGCGCGACTGCGCGCGCGAGCGCCATGACGAGCGCAAGGAGTGCCTGCGCGCCGCCAAGGAAGACTACGACCACGAGATGGCCGAAGCGCGACGGCATTGAGGCCTGCGCGGGCGCGGATCGCGTCGACGCCGCCGTGTTCAGGCGGCTTGCGCGAAAGCGCTCCGCGCGAGCGGCGAGTCGCTCCACGCGGCGAGCAGCGCCGCCGGGTCGTCGTGGATCGCGACGGCGCAGGCGAGCGCGTCGTCGTTCCACCAGCCGCCGCAGCGCAACGCGATCGTCGCGACGCCGCACGCGCGCGCCGCCGCGATGTCGTACGGCGTGTCGCCGAGCAGGTGCGTGCGCTCGGGCGCGGCGCCGCTCTTGCGCAGCGCAGCGCGGCGCAGCCGGGTGACCGCGTGCGGCGCAGCCGCGCTGCCCGCGTGCGGCAGCCGTGCGGCCGGGTGAGGCAGCCGTTGCGCGGCGGAGCTGCCCGCGCGCAATGCGCTACGGCACCGGGTGGGCGGCGATGAAGTCGAGCAGGCCCTGGTACTTGGGCGACGCGGCGGGATCCTGCGTCACGTACTGCAGCGATCCCCAGAGGCCCCACTTCGACCAGCCGCCGACGTCGTTGTACTGGTTCATCGTGTCGCCGCCGGCGGCGACCCACTGGGCGTAGTACTCGCCGTAGACGTCGCGCATGCGCGGGTTGCTGTGCGCCGACGCGAAGAGCGCGGTCATCGCGTCGACCTTGTCGGCCGGAAAGTACGAGCTGCTGTCGCCGGCTCCGCTCTCGTACGCCTTGAACTTCAGCTTGTACTTCGCGGCGAGCGCCGCGTTCGCGGTCATCTGCGATTTGACGTCGCCGCGGATGTTGGCGAGCATCTGGTCGACGATCTGGTCGCTCGTCAATGTCAGCGTCGTCGCGACCTGCGCCGGATCGCCGGCCGCGGCGGCGGCGAAGTACGGCGCGATCGCCATCACGTCGGCGTTGGCGGCGGTGTCCTGGTACGCGAGCGCATGGGTGAGGAAGTTGTCCCACGCCGATTGCCCGGCGAGGACGCGCACGATGCGGCCGCGGTCGGCGCCCCAGGCGTCCTGCACGATCTTGAAGACCTGCACCGCGCGCACGGCGTAGAAGATCGCCGGCTGGCCGAACGGACTGTCGAGGCCGAGCGCCTGCGATCGCGCGTTCGCCCACACGCCTTGCGGGAAGGCGGTGTTCCAGACCTCGTTCGAATACTCGATGTGCGGGTGCAGCCCCGGATCGAGGCGGTCGTGGACGAGCGTCGCGAACTGGCGCACGTAGTCGTCGCTCGCCTGGTGCGGGATGCAGAACCAGGGGTCGACATGCAGCGTGTTGGCCAGGTCGACCATCACCTCGATCGGAACGCCGGCCGACGTCGCGTACGTGACGTCGCCGACGTGCGCGCGGTCGGCCCATTCGACGACCGGCGAGCCGTTGGTCGCTCCCCAGTCCATGTAGCGCAGCAGCGAGAACGGCGCGACCTTGGCGAGAAAGACGGGGTTGAACGGCTCGCTCGCGACCGTCGCCTCGGTGCCGGGCCACAGGAACCGGACGTTGCGCACCGGGTTGGTCGCGCTCGTGCGATCGATCGCGACCCAGAGGCTGCCGCTCGTGTCGACGACGTCGATCGCGATCCGGTTCGCCGCCGTCTCGGCGATCGTGACGTTGCTGAGCGGAAAGCTGATCGCGCCGTCGCCGTCCCACAGCACGACGTAGCGTCCCGGCGCGAAGTGGCTTCCTGTCCACGCGACCGCATTCAGCGCATGCTGGCCCGGCGCGAGCGCCGCCGGATAGCCGTCGGCGGTGAGCGAGGGGAACGGCTTGCCCCACGTGCCGTCGTCCTCGCGCGAGACCCAGCCCATGCCGCTCTTCATCAGGTCGGCGAACGGAAACTCCGTCGACCAGTACGCGATGCCCGACAGGTTCATGCCGACGTAGCGCGAGCGCGCCGGGATGCGCGTCGTTCCGCGCACCGAGAGCGTTCCCGTCGCCGAGACGCCGTCGCGCGACACCGTGATCGTCGTGTAGCCGACGCGAAGCGGCTTGACGACGCCGCCGCCATCGACGGTCGCGAGCGTCGGGTCGGCGCTTTCCCACGTCAGCGCGGCCGCCGCCACCGCGGCCCCCGAGGCGTCGGTCGCCTGCACCGCCATCGGCGTCAGCGCTCCGACCGAGGTCGGCGTCATTGCCGGCAACGACAGCGCGGTCACCTTGGCCGGCGGCGTGGGCGGCGTCGCGGGCGTGACCGGCGGCGTCTGCACGACCGCCGAAGCGGGAGCGGACGCTGCCGCGAGCGGCGCTTTGGTCGCATCATCCTTGCTGCCGCCGCAGCCAGCCACCGTCACGATGGCGAGGAACGCGAAACGCTGGAAGAGGGTCATGGCCGCCGGTCGGAGATGCGAGCGGCCGATCTTCGCGGCTGTCGTCGATGGCGCCGTTACCAAACGTTCGCGGGCTTGCAGGAGAGCGCAGTGGAGAGCTTCGATGTCGTCGTGATCGGCGGCGGCGTGATCGGCACGTCGGTCGCGTTCCACCTGGCGCGGTTCGGTGCCGGCCGCGTCGTGCTGCTCGAGCGCGCGACGATCGGCTCGGGGACGACTGCGCAGTCGTCCGGCATCCTGCGCACGCACTACTCGGTGCGCGAGAACGTCGAGCTCGCGAAGCGGTCGTGGCAGGTCTTCGACGACTTCGCCGAGTACGTCGGCGACGCGGAAGCGTCGTGCGGGCTGGTGCGCTGCGGGTATCTGATCAGCGCCGCTGCCGGCGACAAGCTCGCGCCGCTGCGCGCGTCGCTCGCCGGCCAGGAGGCGCAGGGCGTTCGCGTCGAGTACCTGTCGCCGGCGCAGGCGAGCGAGCTGCTGCCGATCGCGTCGTTCGACGACGCGGCGCTGATCGGCTTCGAGCCCGACGCCGGCTTTGCCGACGCCTACCTCGTCGCGACCAGCTTCGCGAAGAGCGCACGCCGTGCCGGCGTCGCGGTTCGCGAAGGCGTGTCGGCGACCGGGCTGGTCGTCGACGGCGGCCGGGTGGTCGGCGTCTCGACCAGCGCCGGCGAAATCGCGTGCGGCACCGTGGTCAGCACGCAGAACATCTGGACACGCGAACTCGCCGACTGGATCGGGCGCGCCATGCCGGTCGTGCCCGAGCGGCACGCGGTGCTCGCGCTCGCGTGCGGCGGCGCGCCGTACACCTTCGCGATGCCGGTGTTCAAGGATCTCGCGTCGCCCGGCATGCTGTATTGCCGCAGCTACGGCGGCAGGCAGATGCTCGTCAGCGAAGGCCTCGCCGGCGAGCGGCTCGCGGCGACCGATACCGAGCAGGCCGACGTTCCGCTCGAGTTCGTCGCTGCCGTCGGCGAGCAGGTCGCGGCGCGCTTTCCGGCGTACGCCGATGCGGGTCTTGCGACCTCGTGGACCGGCGTCTACGACGTCACGCCCGACTGGAATCCTGTGCTCGGGCGCGTTCCCGGCGTGCGTGGGCTCGTCGTCGGATTCGGATTCTCCGGGCACGGCTTCAAGCTTTCGCCGACGGTCGGCCGCGTGCTCGCGCAGGAAGCGCTCGGCGTCCCGACCGACGTCTCGCTCGAACCGTATTCGATCGAGCGCTTCTCGAGCGGCCACCTGCTCGTCGGCAAGTACGGCTCGGGCGCCGTGTCGTGAGCGGCGGCGTCAGGCGTCGAGCGTCGCCCAAACGAACGAGCGCGCCGCCGCCGACAGCGTCGCGCCGAGGCCGGGCGCCACGGGCGCGTCGAGCCAGCCGCGCGAGATCCGAGCTTCGGGCGGATCGTCGAGCAGCTGCACGTAGCCCGGACGTTCCGGGAAGTACGGATAGATCTCGAGCGTCATGCAGTTCGTGATGCAGCATGACGCCTGCAGCGCCGCCGCGGTCGAAAGCGCGCTGCCGCAGTTGTGCGGCGCGACGGCGACGTTGTAGGCCTCGGCCATGGCCGCGATCTTCTTGACTTCGAGGATGCCGCCGGTGTTGCCGACGTCGGGCTGCACGATGTCGACCGCGTGCGGCTCGAGCACCTTGCGAAAGCCCTGGCGCGTGTAGAGGCGCTCGCCCGCCGCGATCGGGATCGCGACGCGCTCGGAGATCTTCTTCAGCGCGCCGACGTCGAACGGATCGGCCGGCTCCTCGATCCAGGCGATGTCGAGCTCCTCGAAGCGACGGCACAGGCGGATCGTCTCCGCCGTCGCGAGCCCGCCGCTCAGGTCGAGCATCAACTCGACGTGGGGTCCGACCGCGGAACGCAGCGCCTTGATCTTCTCGTACGCGAGGTTCGTGAAGTCGCGGTCGACGGTGCGCGCGCTCGCGTGGCGCAGGCCGTGCTCCGTCGGAACCGCGAGCGGATAGCACTTGAGCGCCATGTAGCCGTCGCGCAGCGGCCGCTCGGCGGCGGCGGCGAGCTCGGCCGGCGTTCGCGAAGTCCCGTACCAGCCGTTGGCGTAGACGCGGACCCGGTCGCGCGTCGGACCGCCGAGCAGCGTGTGCACGGGAACGCCGAGCGCCTTGCCCTTCAGGTCCCAGAGCGCCTGCTCGATCGCGCCGATGCCGGCGAACACGATCGGGCCGCCGCCCTTGGCCCAGAACGAGTGGTCGACCATCTCGGAGCAGAGCGATTCGATCCGCGACGGATCGCGGCCGACGATGAAACGGTGCGCGAGGTCCCTGACCATGCCGGCCGCCGCCGTGCCGCCGACGCCGTACGCGATCGCGGCCTCGCCGATCCCCGTGAGGCCTTCGTCGGTGACGAGCTCGACGACGACCGGATGCAGGTTGCCCGTCGTGACGAGATGGATGTTGACGGTGCGGACGAGCATCGGTCGATTCGCTGCATCGCGAGGAGCGGCAACTATAGTTGTCCGTCTCGGGAGGAGGCGCGATGGCGGGGCTCTTGCGACGAGCGGTCGAGCGACGAAGCGCGGACGTGCCGATCACGATCGACGGCGCGCCGTGCACGGCGAAGGCGGGCGATCTCCTCATCACCGCGGTGCTGCTGCACCGCACATCGTTGCGCCGTTTCGAGTTCGGTCCGGGCGAGCGCGCAGGCTTCTGCTGGATGGGCGCATGCCAGGACTGCTGGGTCTCCCTCGCGGATGGCCGGCGCGTGCGCGCGTGCACGACGGCAGTCGAGCCGAACATGGCGGTGCTCGTCGACGACGCCGCCGTCGCGGGCGATCGCCGTGGCTGATCCCGTCGTCGTCGTCGTCGGTGCCGGCCCGGCGGGCGTGCGCGCCGCCGAAACGATGGCGCGCGCCGGGCTCGTGCCGATCGTGATCGACGAGGCCGAGCGTCCCGGCGGCCAGATCTATCGTCAGCCGCCGCCCGCGGCGGCGCGCGACGCGTCGGCGATCTACGGCTTCGAGGCACGCAAGGCCCAGGCGATCCACCGCGCGATCGACGCAGCAAACGGCCGCATCGACTACCGGCCGCGCACGCTGGCGTGGAACGTCTTCGGCCAGCACCTCGATCTCTTCTCGCCCACGGGCTGCAGCGAGCTGCGGTTCGATCGCCTGCTGCTCGCGACCGGCGCGATGGACCGCGTGCTGCCGTTCCCTGGCTGGACGCTGCCCGGCGTGACGACGCTCGGCGGCGCGCAGATCGCCCTCAAGTCGCAGGGCGTCGCGATCGGCGAGCGCGTCGCGTTCGTCGGCGCCGGACCGCTGCTGCCGCTCGTCGTCCACCAGTACGCGAAGGTCGGCGTGCAGGTCGTCGCCGCGCTCGACGCGACGCCGTTCGCCGCCAAGGTGGCGCAGCTCGCCGGCCTCGCGACCGCACCGCGCACGCTCGCCAAAGGCCTCTGGTACGCGGCGCGCAACCGCGTGCGCGGCGTGCGTGCGGGCTCGGCCATTGGGGCGCTTCGCGCCGAAGGCAACGGTCGCGTCGAGGCGCTCGCCTGGCGCGACGCGTCGGGCCGCGAGCATCGCGTCGCGTGCGACGCGATCGGCGCGTCGTTCGGCCTGCGCCCGGAGGCGCAGCTCGCCGACCTCGCCGGCTGTCGCTTCGTTCACCAGGCCGAGACGCGGCTGTGGCTGCCCGAGCGCAGCGCCGAAGGGCGGTCGAGCGTCGCGCACGTCTATCTCGCCGGCGACGGCGCGGCGATCGGCGGCGCCGACGTCGCCGAGCTGCAGGGCCGGCGGACGGCGCTCGCGCTGCTCGAGGACCTCGGCCGCGACGTCGACGCGCGCGAAGTGGCGCGTCTCGATCGCGCGCTCGCGCGCCAGGCGCGCTTCCGGCGCGCGCTCGATGCGGCGTATCCGTTCCCGCGCCATCTCGTCGACGCGCTCGACGACCGCGAGCTCGTCTGTCGCTGCGAGGGCATCGCGGCGGGCACGCTGCGCGAAGCCGCGCGCGAGCGCGGCGCCGACGAGGCGAACCGTGCCAAGGCGCTGACGCGCGTCGGCATGGGCCGCTGCCAGGGGCGCGTCTGCGGCGAGGCCGCCGCCGCGGTCATCGCGCAGTGCATCGGCGCCGACGTCGAACGCATCGGCCGGCTGCGCGCGCAGCCTCCCGTCAAGCCGATTCCGATCGTCGCGGAGGCGTCTTGAGCATCGAGCGTCTGCGCGCGGACGTTGCGATCATCGGTGGCGGCATCGCCGGCTGCGCCGCCGCGGTACGGCTGCGCAGCGACGGCTTCAGCGTCGTCGTGCTCGAGCGCGGTCGTTGCGGCGCGAGCGCGAGCGGCGTCAACTTCGGCGGCGTGCGCCAGCAGGGCCGCCACTTCGCCGAGCTGCCGCTCGCGCGCCGTGCCCGGCCCTTGTGGGACACGCTCTCCTCGGAGCTCGAAGAGGACGTCGAGTTCGTCGCCAGCGGGCACGTCAAGCTCGCGCGTTCAGACGCGGACATGGCCGAGCTCGAGCGCTACGCGCGCGACGCCGCCGCGTTCGGGCTGCGGCTCGAGCTGCTC
>JASLGD010000450.1 GCA_030150305.1 Caldimonas sp.
GCCGATACCGTCGTCACGACCCGGAGTTCGCCATGGCGCGCGTCCCTTTCCTTGCCCCTCGGGCCGTCCTCCTGCTGATCGGCGGAGCGGCGTTGCTCCCGGTCGCCGGCCGAGGCGACGGGGAGCAACGCCGCTCCGCCGATCAGCAGGAGGACGGCCCGAGGGGCAAGGAAAGGGACGCGCGCCATGGCGAACTCCGGGTCGTGACGACGGTATCGGCGCAACGAGCGGCCGCTGAAGGGCGACGAACGGCCAGCCGGATCGACGGTCGCGGCGGCCGAGCCCGCTGCCGTTCGTCGGGGAAATCGGCCACACTCGGCCGCCATGGGCGACGCGACTTCTTCGGGCATCTCCGCGGCGGGCCGCCGCGATCTGACGCACCACCTGCACCCGTACACGCAGCTGCGCCAGCTCGAGCAGGAAGGGCCGCTCGTCATCGTGCGCGGCGACGGCGTTCGCGTCATCGACGAGCACGGGCGCGCGTACATCGAGGGCATGGCGGGGCTGTGGTGCGCGTCGCTCGGCTTCTCCGAACAGCGCCTCGCCGAGGCCGCCTACCGGCAGCTGCGCGTGCTGCCGTACTACCACGCGTTCTCGGGCAAGGTGCCCGGGCCGGTCACCGAGCTCGTCGAAGCGCTGATGCGCTGGGCGCCGGTGCCGATGGGCCGCGTGCTGCTCGCGAACTCGGGCTCCGAGTCGAACGACACCGCGTTCAAGCTCGTGCGCTACTACTGGAACGCGAAGGGCCGGCCGGCGAAGAAGAAGGTCATCGCGCGCGACCGCGCCTACCACGGCGTGACGACGGCGACGGCGTCGCTCTCGGGCATTCCGATCATGCACCAGCACTTCGACCTGCCGATCGAAGGCGTCGTGCGGGTCGGCTGTCCGGACCCGTACCGCAACGCGCGCGACGGCGAGACGCCGGCGCAATTCGTCGAGCGGCTCGCGACCGAGCTCGAGCAGACGATCGCGCGCGAACGTGCGGACACGATCGGCGCCTTCATCGCCGAGCCGGTGCAGGGCGCGGGCGGCGTCGTCATCCCGCCGCCGGGCTACTTCGAGCGCGTGCAGGCGATCCTCAAGCGCCACGAGATCCTCTTCATCGCCGACGAGGTCATCACCGGCTTCGGCCGCCTCGGCAAGCCCTTCGGCACGCAGGTGTTCGACCTGCACCCGGACATGATCACGGTGGCCAAGATGATGACCTCGGCGTACGTGCCGATGTCGGCGCTGTACGTCAGCGACGCCATCTACCAGACCGTCGCCGACGCGAGCGCCGCGGTCGGCACGTTCGGTCACGGCTACACGTACAGCGGCCATCCGGTCGCGTGCGCGGTCGCGCTCGAGACGCTCTCCATCTACGAGCGCGACGACGTCTTCGGCCACGTGCAGCGCGTCGCGCCGAGGCTGCAGCAGGGCCTGCGACGCTTCGCCGGGCACGAGATCGTCGGCGACGTGCGCGGGCTCGGCCTCATCGGCGCGATCGAGCTCGCCGCCGATCCGGCGCGGCGGCAGCCGTTCGATCCCAAGCGCGGCGTCGGCGCGTATTTCGTCAAGCGCGCGCAGGAGCACGGGCTCATCGTGCGCGTGCTCGGCGGCGACGTGATCGCGTTCTCGCCGCCGCTCGTCATCGGCGAGGCGGAGATCGACGCCCTCCTCGAGCGCACCGCGCACGCGCTCGACGACACGCTGCGGTGGACGCGCTCGTGGCGCTGATCGAGTTCGAGCGCGTCAGCAAGTCGTATGCATCGGGCGCCGCGCCCGCGCTCGCCGACCTCAACCTCGAAGTCGAGGCCGGCGCGTTCCTCACCCTGCTCGGGCCTTCGGGCTCGGGCAAGACGACGACGCTGATGCTGCTCGCCGGCTTCGAGGCGCCGAGCGCGCGAACGATCCGCCGCCCGATCGAAGCGCAGCCGCCGCATCGCCGCAACATGGGCGTCGTCTTTTAGAGCTACTCGCTCTTTCCGCACATGACGGTCGAGCAGCTGCGCGACGAACGGCTGCACATCGCGCGCGATCAGGCCGCCGGCGCCGAAGGGTACGTGCGGCGTCGCGCCGAATGGGATCCGCAGCTCGAGCCGCTGGTCCGCTACGGCGACCACGACCGCGCCACGGTCGACCCCGCGCTCGCGGCGTCGGCGCCGAAGCAGTGACCCGGGACTGCGGTGACGACGACGCGTTCGCGATGAGGGTTAACCCCGCCGCCGAGTAGCCCCATTCGGCATCGTCGTTGCCGGTCCGGCGCGAGAATCCTGCGCCGTTCGCACTCGAAAATTCTCAGGAGACACCATGCTGCGTCACCCCCTGCCCACCTTGCTGTCGAGCGCCTGTCTCGTCGCCCTCCTTCCCCACGCCGCGCTCGCGGCCGACCCGATCAAGATCGGCGTCATCGCCGAAGCGCAGGCGGTCGCCGGCTCGTCGATCGCGCCGGCGGCGCAGCTCGCGGCCGACGAGATCAACGCCAAGGGCGGCGTCAACGGCCGCAAGATCGAGATCGTCGTCTACGACAACCACTCCTCGGCGGCCGAGTCGGTGCGCGCGTTCCAGCGCGCCGTCAACGAGGACAAGGTCAACGCGGTGATCGCGAGCTACATCTCCGAGGTCGTGCTCGCGCTCGAGCCGTGGGCGGCGCGGCTGAAGACGGTGATGATCACGCCGGGCGCGGCGTCGGACGTCATCACGCAGAACATCGCCAAGGACTACGCCAGCAACAAGTACACGTTCCACGGCTACCTGACGTCGACCGCGCTCGCCGGGCTCGTCTGCGACGCCGGCAAGGACCTCCTCGTCGACGGCATGAAGATGAAGACGGCGGTGATCGTGAGCGAGGACGCGGCATGGACGACGCCGCTCGACGCCGGCTACGAGCAGTGCCTGCCCAAGATCGGCATGAAGGTGCTCGACCACATCCGCTTCTCGCCCGACACGACCGACTTCACCCCCATCTTCAACAAGATCGAGGGGCAGAAGCCCGACGTCATGATCACCGGCATCTCGCACGTCGGCACGCAGCCGACGGTGCAGTGGAAGAGCCAGCAGGTGCCGATCGCGATGTTCGGCGTCGCGTCGCAGGCGACCAACTCGACGTTCTGGAAGGACACCAACGGCGCGACCGAGGGCGTCCTCTACCAGGCCGTCTCGGGGCCCGGCGTCGCGGTGACGCCGAAGACGCTGCCCTTCGTCGACGCGTTCCAGAAGAAGTACGGCAACAACCCGTCGTACGCGGGCTACACGGCGTACGACGACGTCTACATCATCGCCGACGCGGCGCGCCGCGCCGGCTCGACCGACAGCGACAAGCTCGTCGACGCGATGGAGAAGACCGACTACGTCGGCACGATCGGCCGCGTCGCGTTCAAGCCGAAGGGCGATCCGAACGTGCACGGCCTGAAGACCGGAGCCGGCTACATCACCGGGCTCATGCTGCAGTGGCAGGACGGCAAGCAGGTCAACGTCTGGCCGAAGGACCTCGCCGTCGGCAAGATGAAGTTCCCGGCCTTCGTCAAGGTGCAGTGATCGCGGGCACGCGGTGCTCGCCTGGCAGATCCTGATCGATGGCTTCGCCATCGGCTCGCTGTACGCGCTGGGGGCGACCGGCTTCACGCTGATCTTCGGCGTCTCCGGCGTCCTCAACCTGTCGCACGGCGCGATCATGGTCGCCGCCGCGGTGGCGGCGTGGGCGCTCGCCGGGTTGCTCGGCGCCGGGCCGTGGGCGGCGGCGCTCGGCGGCGTCGCGATCGGGGTCGTGCTCGCGACGCTCACGTACTTCGTCACCGTGCGCCCGATCCAGCGCTCGCCGCGCGTCGCCGAGGCCGAGAAGGAGATCTTCATCCTCACCGCGACGCTGCTCTGGGGGATCATCATCTCGGAGACGATCGCGTACCTGTTCACCAACAACGCAAAGACGGTGCTGCCGATCGTCGAGGGCGTGGTCGGCTGGTTCGGCGTGCGCACTCCCGCCAACGAGTACTTCACCGCGGCGGTCTGCTGGATCGCGATCGGCCTGCTCTGGCTGCTCGTCAACCGCACGCGGCACGGCAAGGCGCTGCTCGCCGCGTCGATGAATCCGCGCGGCGTGACGCTGCTCGGCATCGAGCTGTCGCGGATCCACCTCGCGGTCTGGCTGATCTACGGCGTCCTCGCGAGCGTTGCCGGCATCCTGCTCGGCATGTTCCTCGGCGTCAGCTCGTACAGCGTCGGCCCGCTGACCGCGAGCGCGTTCTCGATCGTCGTGCTCGGCGGCCTCGGCAGCGTCTCGGGGTCGCTGATCGCGGCGTACGTCGTCGGCTACCTCGAGACCGCGACCGCGTATCTCATCTCGCCCGCCTACCGCACGATCCCCGCGCTGCTGCTGCTCGTCGTCGTGATGTACCTGCGCCCGCAGGGTCTGTTCGGCAGGCGCTGATGGGACGACCGTCGTGGCTGCGCTCGCGCCCGGTCGTCGCCGGCCTCGTCATCCTCGCGCTCGGCGCGTGCGTTCCGCTCGTCGGCTCGGGCTACGTGCTCGGGCTGCTGACGGTCGCCTTCTACACCGCCGTCTTCGCGATGGCGTGGGACCTGCTGTTCGGCTTCGCCGGCGAGGTCAACTTCGGGCCGACGTTCCTGATCGGCCTCGGCGCGTACACCGCCGGCATCCTCGACGCGCGGCTCGCGCCGAACGTGTCGCTGTGGCTGTGCGTGCTCGCCGGATCGTTCGCGGCGGTCATCGGCGGCGTCGTGCTCGCGCTGCCCGCGCTGCGCGTGCGCGGCCCCTACTTCGGCCTGACGACGCTCGTCGCGGTGCTCATGCTGCAGAACATGGTCGTCGTCTTCGCGGACCTGACCGGCGGCGAGATCGGCCTCTCGGTGCCCGACGTGATGTCGGTGAGCGCGACCGCGAACTACTGGATCGCGTTCGGCTTCATGGCGGTGAGCGGCGCCATCCTCTACGGCCTCTCGCGCTCGCCGATCGGCCTCGTCCTGCAGGCGAGCGGCCAGGACCCGGTGCAGGCCGGCGCGCTCGGCTTCAACGTCACCAAGCACAAGCTGTTCGCGTTCATCGTCAGCGCGTTCTTCTCCGGGCTCGCCGGCGCGCTGATGGTGTTCTACATGGGCACCGCGAGCGTCGGCACCTTCGTCGACATCTCGGTCGGCGTGCAGATCATCGTCGCCGCCGTGCTCGGCGGACGTCGCACCGTCATCGGCGCCGCGATCGGCGCCGTCTTCCTGATCGCGATGGGCGAGGCGCTGCGGCCGCTCGGCGAGCTCGCGACGCTGATCGTCTCGTTGCTCGCGCTCCTCGTCGTGCTCTTCTTCCCCGACGGCATCCTCGGCATGCTGCAGGGGCGGTCGCGCCGTGACTGACGCGCCGATGCTCGAGGTCGAGCAGCTGACGAAGCGCTTCGGCGGCCTCGTCGCCGTCAAGAACCTGAGCTTCTCGGTCCGCGGCGGCGAGATCGTCGGCCTGATCGGGCCGAACGGCTCGGGCAAGTCGACCGCGATGCGCTGCGTCATGGGCGTCGATCCGCCGACCGCCGGCGCGGTGCGCTTCGAAGGCCGCGACATCGCCGGGATGCCGTCGCACAAGGTCTCGCGCCTCGGCGTCGGCCTCGTCTTCCAGCACTCGCGCCCGCTCAATCGGCAGACGGTGCTCGAGAACATCAAGGTCGCGCTGATTCCCGATCGGCTCGGCATGCTGCTGCACAGCGCCGAGATCGACGATCGCGCGCGCGCGATCGCCGAGCGCGTCGGCCTCGGCGGCGTGCTCGACCGCAAGCCGCCGACGCTCGCGTTCGCCGACCTGCGGCGCATGGAGCTCGCCAAGGCGATCGCCCAGCATCCGAAGCTCGTCCTCGTCGACGAGCCGTTCGCCGGCCTCACCGCGACCGAGGTCGCGGCGTTCTCCGAGCTCATCGACGAGGTCCGCGCCGAGGGGCGCGCCGTCCTCCTCGTCGACCACAACGTCAAGAGCGTCGCCGCGCTGGTCGACCGCGCGGTCGCGATGTACCTCGGCGAGAAGATCGCCGAAGGCACCGCCGCCGAGGTCATGCGCGACGAGACGGTGCGCCGCGTCTACCTCGGCGGCGCGCTCGTGCGCGCGGCGCGCGACGCAGCGCCGGCGGCGCAGGGCGTGCCGCTGCTCGAGGTGCGCGACGTCGAGGTGCGCTACGGCAAGGCGCTCGCGGTCCAGGGCGTCTCGCTGCACGTCCGCGAAGGCGAGTTCGTCGCCCTCGTCGGGCTCAACGGCGCCGGCAAGACGACGCTCTTCAACGCGATCTCGGGGCTGGTGCGCCACAGCGGCGAGGTGCGCTGGGCCGGCGCGCCGCTCGCCGGCCTGACGCCGGCGGCGATCGCGCGCGGCGGCATCGTGCAGTGCCCGGAGACGCGCGAGCTGTTCAGCGACATGACGGTGCGCGAGAACCTCGAGCTCGGTGGCCATCGGCTCGCGCCCGCGGCGCTCGCAGAGCGCCTCGAATGGCTGTTCGATCTCTTCCCGATCCTGCGCGAGCGCGCTGTCCAGGTCGCGCGAACGCTGAGCGGCGGCGAGCAGCAGATGCTCGCGATCGCACGCGCGCTGATGATGCAGCCGCGCCTCCTGATCCTCGACGAGCCGACGCTCGGCCTCGCGCCGGTCATCCTCGAGACGCTCTCGAACGCGCTGCACCGGCTGCGCGGCACGACGCGCCTGACGGTGCTCCTCGGCGAGCAGAACGTGACGTTCGCGCTGCCGCACGCCGACCGGCTCTACGTCCTCGACCACGGCCGCCTCGCCTGGGAAGGCGAGCCGCAGCGCTTCGAGGCGGAGGCCGCCGAGGCGTATCTCTGAGGCCCGCGCGAATTTATTCCACGACCCGGCTGCGCACCGGGACATTCGTCTCGCCGGAATTTCCGCCGGCCATCCGCGGTCTTGGCAAGGGTCCGACCACGACCCAGGAGACCGAGATGGCCGATTCGTCTTCGATGCCCTCGCGCCGCGACGCGCTCAGGTGCCTCGCCTTCGGCAGCGCCGGCACGCTGTTCACGCTCGCAGGCGGCATCTTCACGCCGGTCGACCTCGCGCTCGCGGCGCCGAGCGACGCCGCCCTCCCCGGCAAGCCGCTCTTCCTGCAGATCAGCGACACCCACATCGGCTTTCGCAAGGATGCCAATCCGGACGTCGATGCGACGCTGCAGCGCACGATCGACGTCGTCAACGCGATGCCGGAGCAGCCTGCGCTCATCATCCACACCGGCGACATCACGCACCTCTCGAAGCCCGCCGAGTTCGACCATGCGCAGCAGCTGTTCACGCGCCTGCGCGTCACCGAGATGCACACCGTTCCCGGCGAGCACGACACGCTCGACGCCAACGCCGCCGAGTACTTCGGCCGCTTCGGCGCCGCGTCGGGCAACAAGGGCTACTACAGCTTCGACCACGGCGGCGTGCACTTCGTCGCCCTCGTCAACGTGCTCGACTTCAAGGACGGCGGCCTCGGCACGCTCGGCCCCGAGCAGATCGCCTGGCTCGCGTCCGACCTGAAGGCGCGCTCGGCGAGCACGCCGATCGTCGTCTTCGCGCACATGCCGCTCTGGACCGTCTACGAGCCGTGGGGCTGGGGCACCGGCGACAGCGAGCAGGTCCTCGCGATGCTGCGCCGATTCGGCTCGGTGACGGTGTTGAACGGCCACATCCACCAGATCGTGCAGAAGGTCGAAGGCAACGTCACGTTCCACACCGCGCGCTCGACCGCGTACCCGCAGCCTGCCGTCGGCCAGGGCGCCGGCCCCGGCCCGCTGACCGTGCCCGCCGAGCAGCTGCGCACGATGCTCGGCGTCACGACCGTGTCGCTCGCGACGCCGCGCGGCCCGCTGACGCTCGCCGACAGCACGATCAATTGAGCCCTTCGCGTCCGCTTCCAGGAGATTCCATGCGCCGTCCCGACCCGAACGTCGCGCGCAGCGTCGGCGTCGCGCTCGCAGCGCTCGTCGCCGTCGCCGTCTCGATCGCCGCAGCCGCGCAGTCGACCCCCGCGGCGGCACCGTCGGCGGCGCTGCACGGCGATCCGGCGCGCGGCAAGACCCAGTACCAGGCGTGCGCCGCGTGCCACTCGATCGACGAGAACGACGTCGGGCCGAAGCACCGCGGCGTCGTCGGCAGGCACGCCGGCAGCATCGCCGACTACGCGTACTCGCCGGCGCTGAAGAAGAGCGACCTGTCGTGGGACGAAGCGACGCTCGACCGCTGGCTCACCAATCCGAGCGCGCTCGTCCCCGGCACCAAGATGTTCTTCAAGCTCGACGACCCGCAGGCGCGCGCCGACGTCATCGCGTATCTCAAGCAGCAGAAGTGACGCGTCGCGGCCGACGCGCCGCGTTACTTGCGCTTGCCGACCCAGGGCCCGCCGTCGCTGCTCGAGGTGTCGTTGCCCCAGGTTCCTCTGAACTGGCGGCCGTCGGCGCTGAACTCGAGGACGAAGCCGCCGCTGTCGTTGGCGGCGCCGAGCCACCTGCCGGTGAGGACGTTGCCCGCGACGGTTCCGCGCACCTTGCCGACGTTCGTTCCCGAATACGTGCCGGCGACGTCCGTGCCGTTCTGCCTCAGCTCGAGCATCGCGCGACCGCCTGCCCACGTCGTGTCCCACGTGCCCGCGACCCTGGCGACGTGCTGCGCGTGCGCCTCGCTCGCGACCAGCAGCGCCGCCGCGAGCAGCGCGGCGAGGATCGGCCCGAATGTGCGTTGGCTCGGTCGCGTCATTGCTCGGACTCCTCTATTCGGTGATGCGCTGCCAGACGCCATTGCGCAGCTGCATGAGCTCGCGGCCGCGGCGGTCGAAGCCGGAGTGGTCCTGCGGCGTCATCGTGTAGACGCCCTGCGTGCCGACCAGCTCCTTCGTCTGCTCGAGCGCGTCGCGCAGCGCGGCGCGGAACTCGGGGGTTCCCGGCCGCGCCTTCTTCGCCGCCTCGGGCACCGCCGCCTGCAGCAGCAGGCCGGCGTCGTACACGTTGGCGCCGAACGTCGCCGGGCGCGTGCCGTACATCTTCTCGTACGCCGCGATGTACGCCTGCGCGACCTTCTTCGCGGGGTTGCTGTCGGGCACTTCGTCGAGGACGAGCATCAGGCTGGCCGCCATCACCGTGCCTTCGACCAGCTTGCCGCCGAGACGCACGAAGTCGGGAGTCGCGGCGCCGTGCGTCTGGTAGACCTGCCCCTTGTAGCCGCGCTCGACGAGCGTCGTCTGCGGCAGCACGGTCGTGCCGCCGGCGGCGCCGAC
>JASLGD010000455.1 GCA_030150305.1 Caldimonas sp.
CGGCTGCGGGCACAGGCGCATCGCCTTGACGACGTCGCCGGTCATGCGCGTGAACATCAGCAGCTCGGGCGCCTTCAGCCGGACGAGCGGGCCGATGATCTCGTGGACGTCGCCGCCCGAGCAGAAGTTGTCGCCGGCGCCCGAGAGGACGACCGCGTGGACGTCGTCGGCGTGGCGGAGCGCTTCGAAGAGGTCGCGCAGCTCGGCGTACGAATCGAACGTCAGCGGGTTCTTGCGCTCGGGGCGGCTGAGCGTGATGCGCGCGACGCCGCCGCTCGCCTCCCACGCGAAGTGGCGGGCGCGGTAGCCGGCGAGCGCCTTGCGGTTGCCGGCGACGAGCGCCGGGTCGACGCGCGTCGGTTCGTTCTCGCTCATGGCTGGGAGGCCTCCGCACGTTGGTCGTTGCGAACGAGGTGGACGCGCAGCTGGCCGAGGTGCGCGTAGAGCTGCTGGATCGCGGCGGCGTCGAGGCCGGCGAAGAGCTCGAGGATCCACGCCTCGTGCTCGCGCGCCATCGCCTCGAAGCTGCGCCGGCCCTTCGCCGTCAGGCGGACGATCCAGGCGCGCCGGTCGGCCGGATCGCTGGCGCGGACGACGACGCCTTCGCGCGCGAGCTCGTCGGTGAGGCCGGTGACGTTGCCGCCGGTCACCATCAGCAGCTGCGACAGCTCGCTCATCTTCATCCCGCCCTTGACGCGGTAGAGCTGCGCCATGTAGTCGAAGCGCGCGAGCGAGATGCCGAAGCGCTCGCGCAGCCGCCGCCGGATCTCGGTCTCGAGCTGCGTCGTGCACGCCAGCATCCGCAGCCACAGGCGCAGCGCCGCGTGGTCTTCGCTGCCCGCGCGCGCCTCGTGGCCGAGCTCCTGCGCGTCTTCGAGGACCGCGTGCGACGGGTCGTGCTTCATGTCGATTCGACTGCTGTCATGCCCCGAGCGCCCGGTTCGCCTGCTCGAGCGGCGAGAGGCCCGCGCCTTGCGCCGCCATCTGCTTCTCGCGCTCGAGGTTGCGCTCGAGCTGCTGCTTGGCGGAGCGGTACTGCTTCGGCCACGCGATCTCGGTGACGCCGATCTTGGCCGCCTCGAGCAGGGTCCACGCCGGATTCGCGAGGTGCGGCCGCGCGATCGCGCACAGGTCGGCGCGACCCGCGGCGACGATGCTGTTGACGTGATCGGCCTCGGAGATCGCGCCGACCGCGATCGTCGCGACGCCGGCTTCGTTGCGGATGCGGTCGGCGAACGGCGTCTGGTACATGCGGCCGTAGACCGGCTGCTGCAGCTTGCTCACCTGCCCCGACGAGCAGTCGATCAGGTCGGCGCCCGCGGCCTTGAACGCGCGCGCGATGGCGACCGCGTCGTCGGGCGTGATGCCGCCTTCGACCCAGTCGTGCGCCGAGATGCGCACCGAGATCGGCAGCTTCTCGGGCCAGACCTTGCGGATCGCGGCGAAGACCTCGAGCGGATAGCGCAAGCGATTGGCGAGCGCGCCGCCGTAGTCGTCGGTGCGCTGGTTGGTGAGCGGCGAGATGAACGACGACAGCAGGTAGCCGTGCGCGCAGTGCAGCTCGAGCCAGTCGAATCCCGCCGCGGCGGCGAAGCGTGCGGCACGGACGAAGTCGGCGGTGACGCGGTCCATGTCGGCGCGCGTCATCGCGCGCGACCAGTCGCTGACGCCGTCGAGGTA
Organism: Caldimonas sp.; assembly: GCA_030150305.1. Classification (GTDB taxonomy): domain Bacteria; phylum Pseudomonadota; class Gammaproteobacteria; order Burkholderiales; family Burkholderiaceae_C; genus Schlegelella_A. The sequence goes on from JASLGD010000455.1 coordinate 1,681, forward strand.
CTGCTGCGGCGACGCCGAGATCAGCGGCCAGTTGCCGCGCTCGAGCGGCTGGTCCTCGCCTTCCCACGGCACGCGCGTCGAGCCCTTGGCGCCGGCGTGGCCGAGCTGCATCGCGATCTTGGCGTCGGTGTTGGCGTGGACGAAGTCGACGATGCGCTTCCAGGCGTCGCGTTGCGCCTCGTTCCACAGGCCCGGGCACGCCGGCGTGATGCGCGCGTCGGGCGAGGTGCACGTCATCTCGGCGACGACCATGCCGGCACCGCCCATCGCACGCGCGCCGAGGTGGACGAGGTGGTAGTCGCCGGGGACGCCGTCGACGCACGAGTACTGCGCCATCGGCGAGACGACGATCCGGTTCTTCAGCGTCACGCCGCGCACGGCGAACGGCGTCAGCATCGGCGGCACCGGCTGACCCCCTCTCCCGCTCGCCGGAGCGGGTTGGGCTGAGGGCCTGCCGGCTCCCGCAACCGGGAGAGGGAGAGGAGCGGAGCGCTCGGCAAGCCACCACTCGTAGTCCTCGACGTACGCCTTGTCGCGCAGGCGCAGGTTCTCGTGGCTGATGCGCTGGCTGCGCGTCAGCAGCGAGTACGCGAACTGCTCGGGCGGCAGGTGGACGTAGCGGTCGACGTGCTCGAACCACTCGGTCGAGTTGCGCGCCGCGTTCTGGATCTTCAGCACCTCGACGCTGCGCACCGCCTCGTAGTCGGCGAGCGCCGCGTCGAGGTCGCCCGGGTGCTTCGCGATCGAGCGCGCGAGCTCGATCGCGTCCTCGACCGCGAGCTTGGTCCCCGAGCCGACCGAGAAGTGCGCGGTGTGCGCGGCGTCGCCCATCAGCACGATCGGCGTCTCGCCGCGCGGCCCGCCGCGGTGCACCCACGTCCTGCAGACGACGCGCGGGAAGCGGATCCACTGCGCCGAGCCGCGCAGGTGCGCGGCGTTCGACATCAGGCGATGGCCGTCGAGGTGCTTCGCGAACAGCCGCTCGCAGAACGCGATCGATTCCTCCTTTTCCATCGCGTCGATGCCGGCGGCCTTCCAGACGCGCTCGGGCGTCTCGACGATGAAGGTCGAGGTGTCCGCATCGAAACGGTACGCGTGCGCCTGGAACCAGCCCCACGCGGTCTCCTCGAACGCGAACGTGAACGCCTCGAAGAGCTTGTGCGTGCCGAGCCAGACGAAGCGGCAGTCGCGGACGTCGATGTCGGGCCGGTAGGTCTCGGCGTGACGCGTGCGGATGCGGCTGTTGAGGCCGTCGCTCGCGATCACGAGGTCGGCTTCGGCAGCGTAGGCGTCGTCGCTCTGCACGTCGGTCTCGAACACCAGGCGAACGCCGAGCTCCTCGCAGCGCTCCTGCAGGATGTTGAGCAGGCGCTTGCGACCGATGCCGCAAAAGCCATGGCCGCCCGAGCGGATCCGGTGGCCGCGGATGTTGACCTCGATGTCGTCCCAGTGGGAGAAGCTGCCGAGGATCCGCGCCGCGCTCCTGGCATCGGCGGCCTGCAGGTTGCCGAGCGTCTGGTCGGAGAAGACGACGCCCCAGCCGAACGTGTCGTACGGCTTGTTGCGCTCGACGACGGTGATCTCGTGGCGCGCGTCCTGCTGCTTCATGAGCAGCGCGAAGTAGAGCCCCGAGGGGCCGCCGCCGATGCAGACGATCTTCATGCGACGCCGATACTTTAGAGCTAAAGCAGTCTAGTCCAAGGCCGCGGGCCTTGCAAGCATTCCGGGCACGGCCGCCGCGCCAGCGAGACGACTCCGACGCCGTCGGCCAGGAGCTGCTCGCAGATCGCGAGGCCGATGCCGGTGCTGCCGCCGGTCACGACGGCGACGCGCGCGTCGTCGCCGCCCGCGCTCATCCGCCGCCTTCGACCAGCGCCAGGACCCGCAGCGGGCTGCCGCTGCCCTTCTCGATCTTCAGCGGCGGACAGAGCAGCACCGCGCCGGTCGGCGGCAGGAGGTCGAGGTTGGCGAGGCACTGCAGCCCGTACTTGCCCGCGCCGTGCATGTAGTAGTGGCACGGATACGGCGGCCTGAGATGAAAGCCCTGGCCGGCGTCGGTGCCGATCGCCTCCGAGCCGAAGCCGAGCACGTTGCGCTCGTCGACGAGGAAGCGCACGGCTTCGGCGCTCGGCCCAGGCGTGTGCTGTCCTTCCTCGTCGAAGTTCTGGTACGCCTCGGGGTCGCGCCGCTTCGACCAGTCGGTGCGCATCAGCAGCCACGCGCCTTCGGGGATGCGGCCGTGCTCGCGCTCGAACACGAGCAGGTCGTCGACGCTCAGCAGGTAGTCGGCATCGGCCTTCGCCTGCTCGCTGCAGTCGACGACGCACGCCGGCGCGACGAAGTGCTCGACCGGAATCGTGTCGACCGCGTTGTCCGGCAGGTCGCGCCCCGAGATCCAGTGGATCGGCGCGTCGAAGTGCGTGCCGGTGTGCTCGCCGCACGAGAAGTTGTTCCAGTACCAACCCGGGCCGCGCGCGTCGTACGCCGAGACCTCCTCGATCCGGAACGGCCAGCACTGCCCCATCTCGGGCGGCAGCGCGATCTGCGGAAACTCGGGCGAGAGCGTCTGCGTGAGGTCGACGACGCGGATGCGGCGCGCGGCGAGCGCGGCGACGAGCTGCGCGAGCAGCGTCGGGGGCGCGCTCGTCTTCGCTCTTCTCGCCGCGGCGGCGGTGGCGGTCGTGGTCATGGCAGCGATCGTCGCACGATCCCTCTCGCGCGTGGGGGCTTCGGCGTCGCCGCGCCGGCTTGCCGCATGCTGCGCGACTTCTGCGCAGGAACCCGATCCATGTCCGTCAAACCGATTCCCGACGGCTATCCCGCCGTCATCCCCTACCTCATCGTCGCCGATGCCGAACGCTTCATCGCCTTTCTCTCGACCGTGTTCGGCGCGCGCGTCACCGAGCAGCTGAAGCGTTCCGACGGCAAGGTCGGCCACACCGAGGTCCGCGTCGGCGACTCGATGATCATGCTGAGCGAGACGGCCGAAGGCCATCCTGCGACGCCGGTCATGCTGCACTTCTACGTCGAGGACGTCGACGCGACGTTCCGCCGCGCGGTCGCGGCCGGCGGCACCGTCGTCGCCGAGCCGAGCAACCAGTTCTACGGCGACCGCTCGGGCGGCGTGAAGGAGCCGTCCGGGAACACGATCTGGATCGCGACCCACGTCGAGGACGTCGCGCCCGACGAGCTGCACCGGCGCGCCGCCCAGGCGATGGCCAAGGGCAGCTGAGGCGCCGCCCTCGCGCGCCTCACTGAACGGCGATCCTCGAACCGCGCTGCACGAAAGGGAATTCCATGCGCATCCTCGTCCTCGGCGCCGGCGCGATCGGCGGCTACTTCGGCGGCCGGCTCGTCCAGGCCGGCGGCGACGTCACCTTCCTCGTCCGCGAGCGCCGCGCGGAGCAGCTGCGCGCACGCGGCATCGTCGTCAAGAGCCCGCACGGCGACTTCGCCGTTCCGGGGCGCGCCGTCGTGCGCGCAGAGGACGCCGACGACGTCGACCTCGTCCTCGTCGCCTGCAAGGCGTACGACCTCGAGTCGGCGATCGCGTCGATCGCGCCTGCGGTCGGCGCCTCGACGACGGTGCTGCCGCTGCTGAACGGCGTCGCCCACATCGATCGGCTCGCCGCCGCGTTCGGCGCCGCCCGCGTCGCTGCGGGCAGCTGCGCGATTCCAGCGACGCTCGCGCCCGACGGCGAGATCGTCCACCTCGGCAGCTTCCACAGCATCGTGTTCGGTCGCCTCGCAGCGACCGCCGCCGACGCGCAGCCCAGGCTCGAGGCGCTGCGCGACCTGTTCGCGAAGACGCCCGTTCCGGTCGAGATCGCCGACGATATGATGACCGCGCTCTGGGAGAAGTTCGTCGGCCTGGCGACGCTCGCGGCGATGACGTGCCTGATGCGCGCCTCGGTCGGCGACATCGTCTCGACCGACGACGGCGAGGCGCTCGTCGGCGCGACGTTCGACGCGTGCACGCAGACCGCTGCCGCCGCAGGCCACCCGCCGCGCGACGTCGCGGCGCAGCGCTTCCGCGCAGTGCTCGCGGACCGCAGCTCGACGCTGACGGCATCGATGCTGCGCGACCTCGAGGCCGGCGGCCGCACCGAAGGCGCGCACATCGTCGGCGACATGCTGCGCCGCGCGCGCGCCGCCGGCGTCGAGCCGGCGTCGTTGCCCGCCGCGTGGTGCCACCTGCAGGCGGCCGAGCGCATCCGCGACCGCGCCCGCGCGAAATGAGCGCCGCGAGCGACGCCTGATCGCACTGCCCGGCTGGGCACGGACATTCGTGCACAGCGTCACGCCCGGCGCGCGTGCAAATGTTGCACTGCGCGCGAGAGCGCGTCGTCGCGCGCGTGCCGCGGCCGACAATTGCAACAGGCCCCCGGCGGCCGCCTCGCCTCGGCGCGGCGGCGATTCGAGCAACGACAACGCCGGGTCGAGAACTCTCCGGAGACGGGCAGGTCGCGACCAGCCGAAGCGAACACGCCAACGACGACGATGCAGCAACACGATCGATCGCGGACTCGAGGTGGACGCGCGCTCGCGCGCGCGCGCCACGCGCTGGCGGGCCTCGCGCTCGTCGCCGGCGCGCTGCACGCACCGCCGTGCGCCGCGCAGGCGGACGAGCACCTGCGCATCGTCGGCGGCATCGGCGGCGTCAACCAGTACACGCGCTACGAGGAGCCGTTCTGGACGCAGGAGCTCAAGCGCCTGAGCGGCGGCCGCGCGAGCGCCGAGATCGTGCCGTACGACCGCGCCGGCATCCGCGGCCAGGAGATGCTGCGCTTCGTCCAGCTCGGCGTCGTGCCGTTCGGCACCGCGCTGCTCAACCTGAGCGCCGTCATCGACGTCGAGATCGCAGCGCCCGACCTCGCCGGCCTCAATCCCGACCTGCCGGCGCTGCGGCGCAGCATCGCCGCGTTCCGGCCCCATCTCGAGCGCGTGCTGCGCGAGCGCTACGGCAGCGAGCTGCTCGCGGTCTACGCGTATCCGGCGCAGGTCACGTTCTGCGCCAAGCCGCTGACCGGGCTTGCCGACCTCAAGGATCGGCGCATCCGCTACTCGAGCGCGACGCAGGCCGACTGGATCGCGGCACTCGGCGCGATCCCCGTGCAGACGCCGTTCAACGAGATCGTCGCCAACGTCAAGAGCGGCAACATCGACTGCGCGATCACCGGAACGATGTCGGGCAACACGATCGGCCTGCACGAGGTGATGACGCACCTGCACACGATGCCGGTCAACTGGGGCGTCGCGATGTTCGTCGCCAACGGCGCGGCGTGGGCCGCGGTCTCCAAGGACGTGCAGGAGCTGCTGCGCCGCGAGCTGCCCAAGCTCGAGCAGGCGATCTGGGCCGAGGCCGAGAAGGAGACGAGCAACGGCATCGCGTGCAACACCGGCTCGCCGGCGTGCGTCGGCGGCCGGCCGGGCCACATGGTCGTCGTGCGCGCGAGCGCGGCCGACTCGGCGAAGCGGCAGGAGATCCTCGTCCACAACGTGCTGCCGGCGTACCTCAAGCGCTGCGGGCCGCGCTGCGCGCAGGTCTGGAACCAGACGCTCGGCGCGGCGAACGGCGTCGCGCTGCCGTGAGCGCGCGCGCGGCGGCGACCGTGATCCGGCAGGCGACGACGTAGATGCACGCCGCCCGACTGCTCGCGGCGATCTGGAGCGCGGTGACGATGCTCGTCATCGCGACCGCGGCGGCGACCGGCTGGCTGATCGAGCGCGGCGAGCGCGATGCGATCAGCGAGGCCGAACTGCGGATGCAGCGATTCGCGACGGGCGCCGAGGCGGCGCTCAACCGCACGATGATCGGCGTCGACCTGCTGCTCGCCGACATGGGCGAGCTGATCGCGCCCGACGGCAAGTTCGACCACGACGCCGCCGAGCGCCGGCTGCAGGCCGCCGAGCACCGCGACCTCACCTACCGCGACCTGATCGTGCTCGACGGCGAAGGCCGCGTCGTCGCGTCGGCGACCGAGCAGAGCGCGCGCCTCGGCGTGCCGCTGCCGGCCAAGTTCATCCGCGACGCGCTGACGCAGCCGGCGCCGACGCTGGCGATCAGCCCGCCGGTGCAGAACTTCGCGACCTCGGAGCGCGCGATCTTCTTCGCGCGGCCGTTCACGCTCGGCAACGACGGACCGCGCATGCTCGCGCTCGCCGAGGTGCCGGTCGAAGTCCTGGCGAAGATCCTCGCGCAGTCGATCCAGATCCCGGGCCTGCAGGTCACGCTCGAGCGCGACGACGGCGAGCTGCTGGCGAGCGTGCCGCCGAGCGAGTCGCAGCTCGGCGCGCCGCTCGCAAGGTCGCTGCCGGCAGACGCGCTGAGCGGCAAGGCGATGCACATCCCGGGCCGGCTCGACGGCACGCCGGCGATCGTCG
>JASLGD010000513.1 GCA_030150305.1 Caldimonas sp.
AGCTTCATACGAGGGTTCGATTCCCTTCACCCGCTCCACGAACACCTTCGCGCGGACCTTTGCCTGAACGCACGTGGGCCGCGTTGACGACCATGCAGGCCCCTCGTGGGCGGCGGCCGGAGCACGGTCGCGCGGAGCCCTCGCGAGCGTGAGGACCGCGCCGCCGTCGTCGTGCGCGCGACGGCTTTCCCTGCAGCGAAGGCGTCGGCACGGCGCGCTGCTCGCCTGCGTCGTGCTCGTCGCGGCCGCCCCGGCAGGCGGCGTCGAGCTGCTGCCGAGCGTGCGCTCGCACCTGCCCGAGCGGCCGATCGTGCGGCCGCCCGGCGTGCCTGCCGACGCGCAGCTCGAATCGAGCGGCGCGGTCATCGCGCGCGTGCGCCTCGTGCGCGTCAACGTCTTCGACCCGACGATCGTCGAAGAGGACATCCCGCTGTTTCGCTTCATCAACCGGATCCACATCGTCACGCGCGAGTCGACGATCGAGAAGCAGCTGCTGTTTGGCATCGGCGACCGCTACGACGCGAGCGTCCTGCGCGAGACCGAGCGGCGGCTGCGCAGCAACGGCTATCTGATCGACGCCCAGATCGGGCCGGTCGCGTACGCCGACGGCAAGGTCGACCTCGAGGTGCGAACGCAGGACACGTGGACGCTGCGGCCGCAGTTCCAGTTCGGCCGCTCGGGCGGCAAGAACACCACCGGCGCGGGCATCGAGGAGCAGAACCTGTTCGGCCTCGGTGCGCGCCTCGCCCTGGGGTACGAGCAGAACGTCGACCGCGAGAGCCGGACGATCGAGTACAGCGACCAGAACCTCAACGCCCAGCACTGGCTGGTCGACGCCCAGCTCGCCGACAACAGCGACGGCGAGCGCCAGTACCTGCTCGTCGAGCGGCCGTTCTACGCGCTCGACTCGCGCTGGGCGAGCGGCGTCACGCTGCGCAACGAGACGCGGATCGATTCGGTGTACGACCTCGGCCAGATCGTCGAGAAGTTCCACACCCGCGAGCGCGAGGCGACCGCGTACGCAGGGTGGTCGTCGGGCCTGCACGACGGCTTCGCGACGCGCTGGACCGGAGGCATCACCTTCGACGAGCGCCACGCAGGCGACGCCGAGGGCGCTCCACCGGCAACGCTGTTGCCTGCCGATCGCCGGCTGATCTATCCGTGGGTCGGCGTCGAAGTCGCGCAGGACGCGTTCCGCGAGATGTACAACTTCGACCAGATCGGCCGCGTCGAGGACCTCGCGCTCGGCTGGCAGGCGAGGCTTCGGCTCGGCGTCGCGACCCGGGCGCTCGGCTCGGACCGCGACGCGCTCGTCTTCGACGGCGCCGCGTCGAAGGGCTTCCAGCCGAGCGATGCGCACACCTGGCTGTGGAGCGCCGCGGCCAACGGGCGCTTCGAGCACGGCGCGTTCGCCGATGCCGTGTTCAGCATCGCGACGCGCTACCACTGGCGCCAGACGCCGAGGACGACGCTGTACCTCGCTGCCGGCATCGACCACGGCGTCAACCTCGAGGTCGACAAGCAGCTCACGCTCGGCGGCGACAGCGGCCTGCGCGGTTATCCGCTGCGCTATCGCACCGGACAGGAGCGCTGGCTGTTCACCGCCGAGGAGCGACTCTTCACCGACTGGTATCCGTTTCGTCTCTTCGCGGTCGGAGCGGCGGCCTTCTTCGACGTCGGTGGCGTGCGCGGCGGCAGCCTCGTGCAGGCGACGCCGCCGCCGGGCCAGCCCACCGCGAACGTGCTGAAGGACGTCGGCTTCGGCCTGCGGCTCGGCAACATGCGATCGGCGCTCGGCAACGTCGTGCACATCGACGTCGCGTTTCCGCTCGACGGCGACGCGTCGATCAGCAAAGTGCAGTTCATCGTCCAGGCCCAGCGCAGCTTCTAGCCGCTCGGCCGCGGAGCGCCGCGCGGCGCGAGATGTCGCGCGGCCGACTGACCCAGGTCAACAGTCGCTCGCGCGCTCCTCGCTAGATTGGAGGCGTTGCACTGCTGGGAGCTCGAGATGAGGCAGGTGCTCGTCGTCGTGTACTCGTACACCGGAACGTCGAGGCGCGTCGCGCAGCGCCTCGCTGCCGAGCGCGGCTGGCCGATCGGCGAAGTGATCGACGCCAGGCCGCGCTCCGGCTGGCTGCGTTGCGTGCTCGACTCGGTGTTCCGGCGCAAGCCGGCGATCCGCTATGCAGGGCCCGACCCGAGCGCATTCGACACCGTCGTCCTCGTCTCGCCGATCTGGGTCGAGGGCCTGTCGGCGCCGATGCGCACGTTCGTCGCCGCGCATGCGGCGACGCTGCGCGAGTTCGCGATCGTGTCGGTGATGGGCAGCAAGGGCGCGCCGAACGCCGTCGCCGAGATCTCGCGCCTGCTCGGACGCGCGCCGCTGCTGCACGCGGCGTTCAAGTGCGGCGAGCTCGACGACGAGGGGGTGATCGCGCGCATCGGCGTGTTCGCGCGCGCCGTCGAGCGTGCCCAGGCCGCTGCGCCGGCGACGGCGCCGGCGGCGGCATTGACGCCGAGCACGCCGTGACCCTGCTCGCGTTCGCGAAGGCGCTGGTGATCGTGACCGCGACGGTCGGCACCGTCGTCGCCGTCGCGCTCGGCGCGATGACGTGGTTGCTCGAACGGCCGCGCGATTGACGCGCTCGGCCGCGCGGCTCGGCAAGCTCAGGACGGCATCGGCTCGACCGTCATTCCCGCCGCCTCGCCGCGGCGGGAATG
>JASLGD010000012.1 GCA_030150305.1 Caldimonas sp.
GGGCCACCATGACTCGATATCGGCGGCCGCGGACTGCGGCTGAAGACGCGCGCCGCAGCGCTCCGTGACGCCGCTGTGATGCGGGTCACGGCGCGCGCGCCGGCCGCGTCAGACGGCGACGATCAGGTTGCCGATCGGATCGACGGCGACGCGTTGCCCCGGCTCGATCACCGTCGTGCAGTCGAGCTGCTCGACGATCGCGGGGCCGTCGAACGTCGCCGCGGCGGGCAGCCGTTCGCGCACGTACACCGGCGTCTCGCGCCAGCCGCCGTCGGCAAACCACACGGGACGCGTCGTGCGCCGCGCATCGACGAGTGTCGATGCGGGCTTCGACGTCGCGATCGCGCGAAGCGACACGGGCTTGCGCTTGCCGATCACCGCGGTGTGCAGGTTGACGAGCACCGGCCGGATCTCGGGCAGCGCGACGGCGAAGCGCTTCCAGTACGCGGCGGCGAAGCGCTCGCGCAGCTCGGCGACGGTGATCGCGGTCGACTCGATCGCCACCGGCAGGAGATGGCTCTGGCCCTGGAACTGCATGTCGGCGCGGTGCAGCGTGACGACGCGCTCGACCGCGACGTTCTCGCGCTGAAGGAGCGCCTCGCCGGCGGCGATCTGCGCGGCGAAGATGTCGGCGATGCGGCCTTCGGCGAGCGTCTCGAGCGGCTGGTTGACGGTCGCGACGAAGTCGTGGCGAAGGTCGGCGACGACGCAGCCGAGCGCGTTCGTCAGCCCCGGGCGCGCCGGGATCAGGAGCGTCGGGATCGCGAGCTCGGCAGCGAGCGCGGCGGCGTGCACCGGGCCGGCGCCGCCGAACGCGAACAGCGCGAAGTCGCGCGGGTCGTGGCCGCGCGCGAGGCTCACCATCCGGATCGCGCCCGCCATCTTGTCGTTCGCGATCCGCACGACCGCGGCCGCAGCGGCGGTCGCATCGAGGCCGAGCGGCGCTCCGAGCTGTTCGACGATCGCGGCGCGGATCGCATCGATCGTGACCGCGTGCTCGACCGCGAGCAGGCGGTCGGGGTCGAGCCTGCCGAGGACGATGTTGGCGTCGGTGATCGTGACGCGCTCACCTCCGCGGCCGTAGCAGATCGGCCCCGGCGTCGCGCCGGCGCTCTCGGGGCCGACGCGCAGCATGCCCGACGCATCGACCGACGCGATCGAGCCGCCGCCGGCGCCGATCGTGTGGACGTCGACCATCGGCACGTGGATCGGCATCGCGTACTCGAGCTCGAGCTCGCTCGACACCGACGGCACGCCGCCGAGCACGAGCGCGACGTCGCTCGACGTCCCGCCCATGTCGTAGGTGACGACGTTGGCGAATTCGCCGGGACGCCAGCCCGCCTGCATCGCCGTCGCGGCGGCGGCGATGACGCCCGACGCCGGCCCCGACATCACCGTCGCGACCGCGTGCTCGGCGACGACCGAAGCCGCGACCGTGCCGCCGTTGCCCTGCATCACGAGCAGCTCGCGCGCGAAGCCCTGCGCCGCGAGCTCGCGCTGCAATCGCTCGATGTAGCGCGCGAGCACCGGCTGGATCGCGGCGTTGACGGCGGCCGTCGTGCCGCGCTCGTACTCGCGCTGCTCGGCGACGACGGTGTGGCCGACGGTGACGTGGCGGTTCGGCCAGAGCGCGCGCACGATTTCCGCGGCACGGTCCTCGTGCTCGGGGCGCAGGTAGCTGTGCAGGAAGTGGATGACGACGCTCTCGGCGCCGAGCGCAAGCAGGCGCTTCGCCGCGTCGGCGACGCCGGCGTCGTCGAGCGGAACGACGACGCGGCCCTCGGCGTCGACGCGCTCGTCGACCTCGAGCCTCAGATGCCGCTCGATCAGCGGCACGAAGCGGCCCTTGAGGCCGTACGGCTTCGGCCGCGTCCGCCGGCCGAGCTCGAGGACGTCGCGAAAGCCCTTCGTCGTGATCAGGCCGACGGTCGCGATCTTGCGCTCGAGCATCGCGTTGGTCGTCGTCGTCGTGCCGTGGACGATCGCGTCGAGCGACGCGGCGTCGACGCCGGCGGCGGCGATCGCGGCAAGGACGCCGAACGCCTGGTTCTCGACCGTCGTCGGCACCTTGGCGATCCGCACCTCGCCGCTGTCGTCGTCGACGACGATGAGGTCGGTGAACGTGCCGCCGACGTCGATGCCGGCGATGCGCCGCGACGCTGCGCCGATGCTCATAGCGAAAGGTGGGTGCGCTGCAACGTCTCGTCCTGCATCAGCGCCTCCATGCTGCCGGTGAAGCGCACCTCGCCCTTCTCGAGGACGACGGCGCGGTCGCAGACGAGGCGCGCGAAGTGCAGGTTCTGCTCCGAGAGCAGCACCGCGACGCCCGCCGCCTTGAGCGCGACGATCATGCGCGCCATCTCCTCGACGATGATCGGCGCGACGCCTTCCGAGGGCTCGTCGAGGAGGACGAGCGCGGGATTGCCCATCAGCGTGCGCGCGACCGTGAGCATCTGCTGCTCGCCGCCGCTCATGCGGCCGCCCGCACGGTCGGGCATCGCCTTCAGGTTCGGGAAGAGCGCGTAGAGCTGGTCCTCGGTCCAGGTCGGCGCGCCGTCGCGCGGCGGCTGGCGCGCGACCGCGAGGTTCTCGCGCACGGTGAGGTCGGTGAAGACGCGCCGGTCCTCGGGCACCCAGCCGAGGCCGAGCCGCGCGATGCGATACGCCGGCAACGCCGAAATGTCGTCGCCGCGAAAGACGACGCGGCCGCGTCGCCGCGCCATCAGCCCCATGATCGCCTTCATCGTCGTCGACTTGCCGGCGCCGTTGCGGCCGACGAGCGCGACGCACTCGCCGGCACCGACGGCGAGCGAGACGCCGAACAGCACCTGCGCCTGGCCGTACCAGGCGTCGAGCGATTGCACGTCGAGCATCGCGAACGTTGTCACGCCACCACCGCCGTCACCGCTGTCATCCGCACTGCCGCTGTCATCGCTGTCGTCCTCACCGCCGCTGTCGCCGCCGTCGTCCTCGCCGCCGCTGTCGCCGCCGTCGTCCTCGCCGCCGCTGTCGCCGCTGTCATCCTGAGCGCAGCGAAGGATCTCGAGCCTCGCGACCGCCGGGATCCTTCGCTTCGCTCAGGAGGACAGGCGTTGCGAGCACCGGCGTCGCGAACGTCGTCCCGCCGCCGAAGTAGACCTCGCGCACGCGCGGATCGTCGCGCACCGCGGCCGGGGAGCCTTCGGCGATCAGCTCGCCGCGCGCGAGCACGAGGATGCGGTCGGCATGCGCGAAGACGACGTCCATGCTGTGCTCGGTGAAGAGGACGGCGATCGACTGCTCGCGCGCGAGCCGGCGCGCGAGCGCCATCAGCTCGTCGCGCTCGCGCGGCGCCATGCCGGCGGTCGGCTCGTCCATCAGCAGGAGGCGCGGCCGGTGCGCGAGCGCGATCGCGAGCTCGACGCGCTTGACGTCGCCGTACGCGAGCACGCTCGTCGCGCGCAGCGCCTGCTCGGCCATGCCGACGCTCGCGAGCAGCGCGTCGGCGTCGGCGACGAACTGCGTGCGCGCCGGCCGCCACCACGCGAGCACGCGGCGCGCGTGCGAGAGCAGCGCGAGCTGGACGTTCTCGCGCACCGTGAGCGACGCGAACGTCTCGGCGATCTGGAACGTGCGGCCGACGCCCTGCCGCCAGACCGCCTCGGGCTTCATGCCGACGAGCTCGACGCCGCCGAGCCGCACCGAGCCCGCGTCGGGCGCGAGCTGGCCGCCGACCATGTTGAAGCACGTCGTCTTGCCGGCGCCGTTCGGGCCGATCAGCGCGAGCATCTCGCCGGCGGCGAGGTCGAAGCTCACGTCGTCGACCGCGCGAACGCCGCCGAACGACTTCGCGAGCCCGCGCACCGAGAGCAGCGGCGCGCCCGTCACGCCGCCTCCTCGCGGATGAACAGCCGCTTGATCCCGCCCGCGACGCCGAGCGGAAAGACGAGGATGAGCGCGAGCATGACGGCACCGAGGAGCGCACGCCAGTAGTCGGTCTGCCGCGCGACGGTGTCCTGCAGCCAGGTGAAGAGCGCGGCGCCGACCCACGGCCCGGACACCGTTTGAACGCCGCCGAGCAGCACCATGACGAGGCCGTCGACCGAGCGGCCGACGTTGAGCGTCTCGGGCGAGATCGTCCCCTTCGCGAACGCGAACAGCGCTCCGGCGAGCCCGGCGACCGTGCCGGCGACGACGAACGCGATCCACTGCAGGCGCGGCACCGCGATGCCGATCGCCGCGGCGCGCAGCGGCGAGTCGCGGCTGCCGCGCAGCGCGAGCCCGATCGGCGCGTGCAGCATGCGCACGAGAAGACCGGCACCGGCGACCGTGCACGCGAGCACGAGCAGGTAGTACGCGGGCTTGGGCGTCAGCCACGCCGACGGCCAGATGCCGACCAGGCCGTTGCTGCCACCGGTGACCGCGTCCCACTGGAAGACGACCGACCAGACGATCTGCGCGAACGCGAGGGTCAGCATCGCGAGGTAGACGCCCGACAGGCGAACGCAGAACCAGCCGAAGACGAACGCGCCGAGCGCGGCGACGAGCGGCGCGAGGACGAGCGACGCCTCCATCGGCGCGCCGAGGCGGAAGAACAGCGCCGCGCCGTACGCGCCGAGGCCGAAGTACGCGGCGTGGCCGAACGAGTGCATCCCCGCAGGTCCGATCAGGAAATGCAGGCTCGCCGCGAAGAGCACCGCGGTGAGCACGTCGATCATCAGCACGACTGCATACGGCGCGCGCATGCCGAGCAGCGCGACGAGCGCGACCGCCGCGAGCGCGGCCAGGCCCGCGATCCGCCAGCGCGGCGGGAGCGGACGCAGCGGCGGCTCGACGGCCGAGGTCGCGCGCACTGCGCCCTGCGGCTTGCCGAACAGCCCCTGCGGCCGCCAGACGAGGACGACCGCCATGACGAGGAACTCGGCCACGAGCGTCAGCTTGCTGAGCGGAAACGGCGCGCCGAAGACGTCGACGGTTCCCGCGGCGATGCAGAACGCCTTCACCATCGCGACGACGATCGCGGCGACGAACGCGCCGCCGATCGAGCCCATGCCGCCGACGACGACGACCACGAACGCCTCGCCGATCAGCGCGAGGTCGAGGTTCAGGTTGGCGGGCTCGTGCGGCATCTGCAGCGCGCCGCCGAGCGCGGCGAGGAACGTGCCGAGCGCGAACACCGACGTGAAGAGCCACCGCTGGTTGACGCCGAGCGCGCCGACCATCTCGCGGTCCTGCGTCGCGGCGCGCACGAGCAGGCCCCAGCGCGTGCGCTTCAGCAGCAGCCAGAGCGCGCCGAGCACGGCGGGACCGACGAAGATCGAGAAGACGTCGTAGCTCGGGAACGGGTGGCCGAGGACGTCGATCGCGCCGCGCATCGCCGGCGCCTTCGGCCCGAGCAGGTCTTCGGGCCCCCACGCCCAGAGCGCGGCGTCGCGGATGACGAGGACGAGCGCGAACGTCGCGAGCAACTGGTAGAGCTCGGGCGCGCCGTACAGGCGCCGCAGGACGAGCATCTCGACGACGGCGCCGAGCGCGGCGACCGCGAGCGCCGCGAGCAGCACCGCCGACCAGAAGCCGAGCGGCGCGGCGCCGAACGCGCTCGTCAGCGCGACCGCGGCGTAGAGGCCGAGCATGTAGAACGAGCCGTGCGCGAAGTTGACGATGCGCGTCACGCCGAAGATCAGCGACAGCCCGCTCGCGACGAGGAAGAGCGCCGACGCCGACGCGAGGCCGGTCAGCAGCTGCAGGACGATCGAGCTCATGGCGCTGTCACCTGCGTCCGGCCGCCGCCGTTCGCCACGCTGTCACCGTGAGCGAAGCGAAGGGTCCCGGCCGACGATGCGATCCTTCGCTGCGCTCAGGATGACGGTGAGGTGGCTCAATCGATCGGACGCATCTTGCGGATCTCGTCGTCGCTCGGCAGCACCTTGGCGCCGTCGATGTAGGCGTAATCGGTCATCACGCCCTTGTCGCCTTCGAGCTTGGTGCGGCCGAGGTACGCGCCCATCGTCGACTGGTGGTCGATCGCGCGGTACGTCACCTTGCCGAACGGCGTCGTCACCTGCAGTCCGCTGAACGCGGCGACGAGCTTCTCGGTGTCGGTCGACTTCGCCTTCTTCAGCCCCTCGGCGATCGACAGGATCGTCGAGTAGCCGACGACCGAGCCGAGCTTCGGGTACTCGTTGTACTTGCGGAAGTAGGCGAGGAAGAACTTCTTGTGCTCGTCGGTCTGGATGCCGTAGTACGGATAGCCGGTGACGATCCAGCCGACCGGCGCCTCTTCCTTCAGCGGCTCGATGTACTCGGGCTCGCCGGTGAGCAGGCTCACGACGGGGCGTCCTTCGAAGAGCTTCCTCGTGTTGCCCTCGCGGACGAACTTCGAGAGATCGGCGCCGAAGAGGACGTTGAAGATCGCGTCGGGCTTGGCGTCGGCGAGCGCCTGCACGACCGCGCCCGCCTCGATGCGCCCGAGCGGAGTCGCCTGGTCGGGCAGGAACTCGACGTCGGGCTGGAGCTTCTTCAGCATCGCCTTGAACGTCGCCGCCGCCGACTGGCCGTACTCGTAGTTCGGATAGACGACGACCCAGCGCTTCTTCTTCAGCTTGGCCGCCTCGGGGACGAGCATCGCCGCCTGCATGTAGGTGTTCGGGCGCAGGCGGAACGTGTAGTGGTTGCCGTTCTGCCAGGTGATCTTGTCGGTGAGCGGCTCGGCGGCGAGGAAGAAGACCTTCTTCTGCTTCGCGAAGTCGGTCACCGCGAGGCCGGTGTTGGAGAGGAACGTGCCGCAGATCAGCGCGACGTTCTCGCGCGAGACGAGCTCCTCGGCGACGCGCACCGCGTCGCCGGGGTTGCCGTTGTCGTCGCGCGAGATCACCTGCAGCTTCTTGCCGAGGACGCCGCCGGCGGCGTTGACCTCCTCGACCGCGAGCTCCCAGCCCTTCTTGTACGGATCGAGAAACGCGGGCTGCGCCTTGTAGCTGTTGATCTCGCCGATCTTGATCGTGTCCTGCGCATGCGCGGAAGCGCCGACGACGAGGCCGACGAGCGCGAGCAGGGCGAAGCGGTTCAGCATGGGATCTCCCGGGAGGAACGACGAAACGTGGACGGGGGTGGCAAGATGGCGGCCGGCAGCGGGGAGCAGCGTGGATGGACGCACCGACCTTCAGCGAGTTCGAGGCAGCGGCGCGACGCGAAGGCTACGACGAGATCGTGCCGCGCGAGTGGCCCGCGGGCGCGGTGGTCGAGACGCACGAGCATCCGTTCGCCGTCAAGGCGATCATCGTCGCCGGCGAGATGTGGCTGACGCACGGCGGCAAGACGCAGCATCTGCGCCCCGGCGACCGATTCGAGCTCGACGAACGCGTTCCCCACGCCGAGCGCTACGGTGCCGCCGGCGCGACGTACTGGGCGGCGCGCCGCAATCCGAAGCGCTGAGCGCGGGGTCGGCATCGCGCTCAGGCGACGATGTCGCTCGACTGGATCCGCTTGACGCCGGCCTTGGTCATCTTGTCCCATGCGGCGGCGAGCGAGCCGTTGAGGTCGATGCCGCGCGACGCGTCCTCGATCACGTAGGCCTTGAAGCCGGCCTTGCGCGCATCGAGCGCGGTCCACGAGACGCAGAAGTCGGTCGCGAGGCCGCAGACGTAGACGGTGTCGACGCCGTGCGCCTTCAGGTACGCGGCGAGCCCGGTCGACGTCTTGCCGTCGGCCTCCATGAACGCCGAGTAGCTGTCGGTGCCCTGGTGGTAGCCCTTGCGGATGATCAGCTGCGCCTTCGGCAGCACGAGGTCCTTGCGCAGCGCCGCGTCGTCCGAGCCCTGGACGCAGTGGTCGGGCCAGAGCACCTGTGTGCCGTAGGCGAGCTTGGTCGTCTCGAACGGCTTCTTGCCGGCGTGCGCCGACGCGAACGAGACGTGGCCCGGCGTGTGCCAGTCCTGCGTGACGACGACGTTCTCGAACGCCGCCGCGACCTTGTTGATGACCGGAACGACCGCCTCGCCGTCCTTCACCGGCAGCGTGCCGCCGGTGACGAAGCAGTTCTGCACGTCGATGACGAGGAGCGCGCTCTTGGCGTCGGGCTTGATCGTCGCCGCCGCGTGCGCGACGCGCGCGCCGGCGATGCCGAGCAGCCCGGCGGCGCCGATTCCCTGGACGAACTGCCTGCGTTGCATCTTCATGCCTGACCTCCTTGTCGTTGCCTGCTGCCCATGCAGCGATCGTGCCGCGCCGCCGGCATTGCGACCGGTCGGGCGACCCTAGCGCTGCCCATCGAACTTCGCAATCTCGTCAGCCCGAAGGCCGCCGACGCGCGCGTGCGGGCGCGCGCCGGTGGTCATCGCGATCACGAGCATCATCTCGTCGGGCCGCGGCGCGTCGACGACGCGCACCTCGAGCGAATCGAAATGGCTGCGCACGTACGCGGCGACGCGATGGTGGATCGGGATGTCGATCGCGGTGCCGGCGGCACCGATCTTGGTCGTCGACGGCACGATCGCGTGCGAGCCTTCGAGCAGGTCGCGCATGCCGTAGCCGCCGGGGACGTGCCAGAGCGCGCCGTGCTCGAGCTCGCCGGCGATGCCGATCAGCGCGCCCTTGCCGTACGCCTGGATCTGCGCCGCGCCGCCGAGCGCCTCGACGAGGCGCTTCGCCATCTCGCGGCCCAGGGGCTTGAGCGCCTCCATCAGCGGCTGGATGTCGGCGACGTAGCGGCCGGCGTAGGGGTTGCGCAGCACCGCCGTGAGGCTGCCGCGGCGCAGCGGCTGCGCGAGGCGCGGTCCGTTGTCGTGCCAGACGTCCTCGACGGTGCAGACGAGCTTGCGGACGTCGATCGCGGGAGCCTGTGCGCTGGCGGGATAGAGCATGGCAACTCCTCGGACGTGGGCGAATCAGCAGGCCGCGAGCGCGCGCGGCGCGTCGAACGCGCGCGTCGAGCGCGGCGCGGCGATGGCGCCTCGCGACGGCGGCGCGGCGACCGC